>JALYZI010000100.1 GCA_030948915.1 Acidobacteriota bacterium | reverse complement strand
GTCCTGAGTCCTGAGCGGTTTCGGGTGGGACTCAGGACTCAGGACTCAGGACTCAGGACTAAGGCTTCTGGGGTGGCGTGGTCTCCGTGTGAACCTGAACGCCTTCGGTCCCTCCCGAAATCGTGACCCTCTTTCCTTTGCCGAGCTGCGATGTTCGATGTTCGAAGCCGGTCGTCTGTTCCACGGCGGTCGGTGGTGCTGGCGCTGGCGGCGCAGACAGCGGCGGGGCAGGTCGGAGCTGATCCTGTGCTCCCGGGTCAAGCAGGACCGGATCCGTTCCCGGGTGATCGGCGCTCGATCCCTCAGTGACAACCATCGGATCGTTGCGAGTGGATGCCGACTCGGACGACTGCGCTGGAGCCGTGAACAGGTTACCGGTAGCGCCGGAATGCGGACGGAATGCAGACCAGACCGACAGAAGAAGGAACGCGATCACCACAGCAATGCCAACGATCCCTGCATTCTTCAAAGTGACGTAACGTCTCTTGCTCCGGCGCTCCGGAAGAATCACGTGCATGCGGCGCGAGTCACGACCAGAGGACCCGCTCCAGGTTGGGCTCTTCATCAAGCAACCAGACTTTCACGCTGCTGGAAGCAGTCGCGCACGGTGTTCACGAGTGACTGCGGATCAAATGGCTTGTGCACCACCGCAAACACGAGGTGGGACCATGGATCGGTGATGCTGCTTCCGCTGGCAGTCATGAGAATCACTCGTGGAAGCAGCGCGGCGTGGTGTTCCTGAAGGTTCCGCAGCACTGTCAGGCCGCCGTCGTGCGGCATCATCAGGTCGACAAGCAGTGCGTCGTACGGCTTAGCCGCGAGCGCGATCTGGCGTACCACATCCCGTCCGTTCCCAAAGACGTCGACCCTGACATGCAGCGGTCTCAAAAGCTTCGTCACGAGTTTTTGCATCATCGTGTCGTCCTCGAGGATCAGCACGCGTTTGTGGCCAAAAGGCCACAGGTGCGCCATCTTGCGCAACGGCCGGAGCATGCGACGCATCAGAGGACCTTCAGAGTCGAGCGGACTTCCTTGACTCCGTCGATTTTGCGCAGCAGGTCAACCGCGACATCCCTTTGCATTTCCTGGTAGACACTGCCTCCGATAGTGACGATTCCGTTCACGGAATCGATATGAAACTTGCATCCTTCGAGCGCTCGCCCCCGCACCAGACTTCCCTCGGCAAATCGAACGATGTCCACGTCCCTGATTGCACCGGACAGCCCGATGAGATTCGCCACTCGGGGGTAACCGAGGTTCTTCGCCACGATGCCGGCATTCTCAGCTTTGACCTTGTCGGCGCTCGTACCGCGGATCAGGACGATGCCATTGATCTGGTAGACCTGCAGGTCAGCGATGTCCACGCCGGAACTCCGAAACTGAGCGGTCAGGTCGACCGGCTCGGATTGCGCGCTGGCAGCAATCGGAAAGAGCGAGGCGACGAAGAGAGTAAGTAGAGCCGACAGGCCGCGGGTCATTTTTTTTAACCTCTGGACCTTTGTATACGCGGATCGCATGCCACAAGGTCCGATATCGGTCGTTTGATAAATCTTTTTTTTTCAAAGGTTTATGCGTGTTTGTGGGTGCTTATTTGCATCACAAAGGTTTGTTCCCACAAAGGACGATCCAATGAATGTCGTCAAAACGAGCAGGCCCTTCCAGGAACGATTTCTGGACGGCTACAACCGATCCCAGCTCAAACGGGACGTGCAGAAGGTTCGGCCATTACCGTTCAGCTCGCTATCCAAAAGGTGCGCCACGATGGCGCTCGGAGTTTCACTTGCACTGGGCAGCATCGCGATTCCGCTGAATCGCGGCGCTTCACCGACAGCGGCCAGGCGACCGGCGCCGCACCTCGCGACCGGTCTGCAGGCCGCCGAAGAAATCGCCGTTCAGGTCGGCGTGAGCCTGGGCAACGGGGTCGCAGCGGTGTCCGATCAGATCACGGCAGATTTCTTCAAGAAGCAGGTGCCGTTCGGTTCGATCATTTACCTGGCGGCGAAGAAGAACCACGTGTCGCCCGAGCTCGTTGCTGCTGTGGCTCGCGCCGAGTCCGCCTTTCATCCGGCGGCGCGTTCGCATCGCGGTGCGATTGGCCTGATGCAGCTCGTTCCGCGGACGGGGCGCTGGATGGGTGCAACCGACCTCACCGACCCGATTCAGAACATTGTCGCGGGCGCGAAATACCTGAGATATCTCAGCGATCGCTTCGGCGGGAATGAGGACCACGTCATCGCTGCCTACAACGCGGGCGAGGGAAACGTCAGGCGTTTCGACGGTGTGCCGCCATTCAATGAGACACGTGACTACGTCGATCGCGTCCACCGCTTTCAACGTGACCTCCGCGCTCGGATGACCGGCCAGGTGACCGACGCCGGAATCGGCTGGCTGGGACGCGCTTCCTATCAGGAACGTTCCGACGCGATGCCGGCAAAGCCGCGGCCGAAGATCGATATCCATTGGACGACAGCGGCAGAGCGACGTCTCCGGAGATCGTCATGAACACGATGGTGCTCCTCGCCGTTCTCGCTGGCGCGCTCATGCTCGCGATTGCATTGGCGTTCGTTCCGCTCCGCCTCCTCCTCAGTCACATCGCGGCCAACGTTCAACAGTTCATTTTGCGCCAGCGCGAAAGGCGCGTGGGCTCTCGGGAGACGCCGGAACGACGGAAACGGGAGCAAACTCTCTCATGAGCATGATGAAGGAATTCAAAGAATTCGCGATCAAAGGAAACGTTCTCGATCTCGCCGTCGCGCTGGTCATCGGGGCGGCATTCGCAAAGATCCTCAACTCGTTTGTCGACGACGTCCTCATGCCGCCGATCGGCCTCCTCATCGGAAAGCACGACATCTCGAGCTATTTCGTTACCCTCTCTCCCGGTCATTATGAAACGCTCGCTCAGGCCAAGGCAGCGGGCGCGGCGACGCTGAATTACGGAGTCTTCTTTGGCACCGTCGTCAATTTTCTGATCATCGCTCTCGCAATATTTCTGGTCATCCGTCAGATCAACAGGATGACACGCAAACCTGCGGAGCAGATCACGCCGAGCCTGCGCGACTGTCCACAATGCCTCTCGCCGGTTCCGATCAAAGCGACACGCTGTAAGTTCTGCACGCAGACTGTGTAGTCGAGAGCGGCCTCATTCGTGGCGAATGACACTTTGGAAGTTCGCAAGGCGGAGCGTCGCGATCTCGAGTCCCTCGGCATGCTAGGCGCGTTACTCATCCGCACGCACAACGATTTCGACCGCAAGCGCTTCCTGCCTCCCCGCGAAGGAGTTGAGACAGCCTACGCATCATTCCTCGGCCGTGCGCTCGACTCTCCCGACGATTGCGTCTTCGTCGCGGAGCGCAACGGCGTCATCGTCGGCTACGTTTTCGCGGCACTCGAGCCTCTCTCCTGGAAAGAGCTTCGCGGTCCGGCCGGCTTCATTCACGACGTCGCGGTGACCGAGGAGGCACGACGGTCAGGCGTCGGGATGAAACTGATCGACGCAGCCATCGAATGGCTTCGCAGCCGCGGCGCACCGCGTGTCATCCTCTGGAGTGCAGCGTCGAACGCAATCGCGCGAGCGCTGTTCCGCCGACTGGGATTCCGGGAAACGATGGTCGAAATGACGATGGAGCTGGACGGCTAAGACGCGTCGCACCACCCCCCCACACCCAAAACTTCCCTTCCGCCCAAAAAAAGAAGTTGCATCTCAGCTGATTAGGTGTTATAGTTAACTACATCACCAACTCTCATGGGTGGATGAACGGGATACAGGATGGAAAGTGAATGGAACGACGGGCAGCCAATTTATCGCCAGCTTCGCGATCGTGTCGTCGCAATGATTCTCGACGGCGTCCTCAACGAAGGCGATCCGCTGCCGTCCGTCCGCAATGTCGCGGCCGAATACCGGGTCAATCCGATCACGGTTCTGAAGGGCTATCAACAATTGGTCGATGAGCAACTGGTCGAGACGAAGCGAGGTCTTGGCATGTTCGTCAAAACCGGCGCGCGAACTCTGCTCCTCCAGGGCGAGCGCGAGAAGTTTCTCGAGGAACAGTGGCCGAGGATCTACGCGACCATCCAGCGGCTCGGGTTGACCGCGAAGGAATTGTTAGCGGCTGGCGGAAAAGGCCGGTCGAAGTCGAAAGCCAAAGAGGAGGGGCGCTGAAACCATGGCAAGCATAGAAGCACGCGGCCTGCGCAAGGCCTTCGGCTCAACGATCGCGCTTGACGGCCTCAATTTACGCGTCGAAGAGGGCCGCATCCTCGGACTCATCGGCCCGAATGGCGCAGGCAAGACTACGGCGCTCAACGCGATCCTCGGCCTAATTCCCTATCAGGGCGACCTCGAGGTCCTCGGACGCGATCCCTGGACCGAGCGCGATCAGCTCATGCGCGATGTCTCCTTCATTGCCGACGTCGCCGTGCTGCCGCGCTGGATGCGGGTTTCGAACGCACTCGACTACGTCGCCGGAGTACATCCGCGATTCGATCGCGCCAAGGCGGAGGGGTTTCTTGCGAAGACCACCATCAAACGGACCAGCAAGGTCAGGGAATTGTCGAAGGGCATGGTGGCCCAGCTGCACCTCGCTCTGGTCATGGCCATCGACGCGAGACTGCTGGTGCTCGACGAGCCGACGCTCGGCCTCGACATCCTCTATCGCAAACAGTTTTACGACTCACTGCTGAACGACTACTTCGACCGCAGCCGCACCATCGTGGTGGCGACGCATCAGGTCGAAGAGATCCAGGACGTCCTGACGGATCTCATGTTCATCGACCGCGGCCGCATCGTGCTCGAGTGCAGCATGGAGCAGTTCGAGTCGCGCTATCTGGAAGTGATGGTGCGCCCCGAGCATGTTGCCGCAGCTCGCGCCCTGAGGCCGATTCACGAGCGCCAACTGTTCGGCCGCAGCATCCTGCTGTTCGATCATGCCGATCGCCAACAACTCGCCGCGCTGGGCGACGTGCGTACTCCCAGCATCGCGGACTTGTTCGTCGCCGTGATCGGAAATCAGCCGGGCCAGACTCGAGGAGCGGCGCTATGAACACAATGTCGGAGACGCGGCCACTGTACTGGTCGGTGCGGCGTGAATTGTGGGAGAACCGTTCGATCTATATCGCGCCGCTGGTGGTCGCCGCCGTGGTGCTGTTCGGATTCCTGATCAGCACGATCGGCATGCCGGCGCGCCGGCGGGCCGTGTTGATGCTCGACCCGTGGCAGCAGCAAACCGTAATCGGCCAGCCTTACGACGTCGCGGCGATGATCATCATCTTCACCGCTTTCGTTGTCGGCGCTTTCTACTGTCTCGATGCGCTGAACGGCGAACGTCGTGACCGCAGCATCCTGTTCTGGAAGTCGCTGCCGGTTTCCGATCGCACCACCGTCCTCTCGAAGGCCAGCATTCCGCTGGTGATTCTGCCGGTGGTCGTCTTCACGATCATCGTCACCACGCAATTCATCATGCTGTTATGGAGCAGCGCAATTCTGCTGCCGAGCGGTCTGGCCGCAACGACGTGGACACGATTCAATTTGTTTCAGCAGTCGCTGATCCTGCTCTACAGCCTGATCGCTCTTGCGCTCTGGCATGCGCCGATCTACGGATGGCTGCTGCTCGTTTCCAGCTGGGCGCGGCGCGCGACATTTCTCTGGGCGGTGTTGCCGTTTTTCGCAATATCGATTCTCGAGAAGGTCGCGCTCAATAGTTTGTATTTCGCCGCGATGCTGAGGTACCGCCTGATGGACTTCGCCGCGGAGGCTTTCGCCTTCAACGCGTCCGGCGACCCGTCACAGCTCGACTCCGTGACACAACTCAATCCTGGACACTTTCTGAGTACGCCTGGCCTGTGGGTCGGGCTGATATTCGCCGCGATCTTTCTCGCGGCAGCGGTGCGGCTGCGCCGCAATCGGGAGAACTGAACAATGCTCTACAAAGGCCTGTTACTGCTGCATATCTTCTCTGCCGTCGTCGGATTGATGGCCGGTTTCATGGCAATGGGGCTCCGCAAAGGCTCGGGCCTGCATGCCGCGGCTGGAAACGTTTTCTTTGTATCCATGCTGAGCATGTCCGGAATCGGTGCGTACATGGCGGCATTCATCAGACCCAACAACGGCAACATCCTGGGCGGCGCTCTTCTTTTCTACATCGTTGCGACGGGTTGGATGGCCGGAAGGCGCACTGCTCGCAAAGTAGGCCTTTTCGATTTGAGCGCGCTCCTGGTTGCGTTGGCGATAGGAACTGCCGGCGTAACCTGGGGCTTCCAGGCGGCGATCAGCCGGACCGGCTTGAAGGACGGATATCCCCCTTTCATGTACTTTATCTTTTGTTCGATTGCTCTGCTGTTCGCCGCCGCTGACGTTCGCATGCTCGTGCGCGGCGGTGTCGCCGGAACGCAGCGACTGGTGCGACATCTGTTTCGAATGTCCCTTGGACTGTTGTTCGCCACATTCTCCTTCTACCCGGGCCAGGCGAAACTCTTCCCGATGTGGTTACGCCAAACAAATCTTCTTCTTGTGCCGCACGTGCTCGTCATTGGCGCGCTGCTCTTCTGGCTGGCTCGCATGTCGGCTCGGAAACGCGTAAAGCAAGACACAGCGATCGCTGTCAGGCACGGCGACGCGATCGCCGCCACGGGAGCTGTCTAGATGATTCTTCCGTCGAACGGCGTGCCCGAGTTTCCGGCCGGCTCCCAGGGAATCGCGATCGCGCCCGCGGCCATCTCGCCGACCCGGCCAATGTACTGGTCAGTGCAGCGAGAGTTGTGGGAGAACCGTTCGATCTTCATCGCGCCGCTGGCCGTCCTCGGAGTCGTGCTGTTTGGTTTTCTCATCAGCCTTTTTACCCTGCCGAATCGCATGCACGCTGTATTGGCGCTCGACGCGGCGAAGTCGCTGCCGGTGTCCGATCGCACAACCGTCCTGTCGAAAGCCACCATCCCGCTCGCAGTTCTGCCGCTATTCATCTTCGCGATCGTCGTCGCAGCGCAACTGTTCATGCTGCTGCTGAGCACCGTGGTCCTGCTGGGAAGCGGGCCAGGTCTGGTCACTCTGTGGACGAATGTGAAGTTCTTTCAATCTACGGTGGCATTTTTCTACGCCCTGATTGCAATTGCGCTCTGGCATGCGCCCATCTATGGCTGGCTGCTGCTGGTCTCCGGCTGGGCGAAGCGTTCGACATTTCTCTGGGCGACATTACCGTTTGTCGCGATCTCCGTTCTCGAGAAGATTGCTTTCAGCACTTCGTATTTCGGCTCTCTGATCGGGTACCGTTTCATCGGCTGGTTTAAACAGTTCCTCAGCACGCCGGGTTTGTGGATCGGGCTGATCATGGCCGCGCTCTTTTTCGTCGCAGCCATGCGGCTACGCCACTATCGGGAACCGATCTAATGATGGAACAAACTGCTGCACAAGCGTCGCCGCGGCTCACGGCCAGGATTGCCGGCGTCTTTTATCTGCTCACCATACTGACGGGAGGATTCGCTCTCTTCGTGGGCGGCAGGCTCGTCGTTCCCGGTGACGCCGCAGCGACTGCGACGAACATCCTGACGCACGAGCCGCTATTGCTGTTGGGCTTCGCAGCGGATGTCATCTCCACCGCGTGCTACATCGCAGTGACTGCTCTCTTCTACAGCTTGTTCCAGCCGGTGAACCGGATCTTCGCGTTGGTGGCGACGCTCTTCGGCGTGGCGGGTTGCTCGATTGTGGCGGCCGGCTGTCTCTTTGAGCTCATTCCGCTGGTCGTATCAGGAGGCGCCCAGTACTCGCGCGTGTTTACAGTAGAACCTGTGCAGGCGCTGGCCTTCATCTTTTACAAGTTGCATGCTCGGTGCTTCAACATCGGCCTGATATTTTTTGGATTCCATTGCCTCTTGACGGCCTGCCTTATTTTCAGATCGAAGTTCCTCGCGTTTGCGCGATTGCGCCTTCGCATTCATGAAACGTTGCGCGAAATCGGAGTGAACTAGACGCTTATGCGCCAGATTGCCTGGCCTACGGTCGTCACGCTATCTGCTCATCAAGGGAATCCGAGCACCGATTGTCGAATAAGGAGAGAGGCATGCATCCAACCGATAAGGCAGCACGCATTGCAGGAGCGCTATATCTATCACTGGTACTCACCGCCCCGTTCAGCCTCATTTATGTTCCCAACAAGGTCATCGTGCGCGGGAACGCCACCGCGACCGCCGCTAACGTCCTGGCTCACGAGACGCTTTTCCGTTTCGGCATCGTTGCCGATCTGATCGCCTCGATCACTTTCATGTTTGTAGTCCTGGCTCTGTACCGTTTGCTCAGAGGTGTGAACACGACCCACGCTTCGCACATGGTGGCTCTGGCACTCATCTCGGTCGCCGTCGGGTTCGTGAATGTACTGAACAACATCGCGGCCCTCATCCTCTTCCGCGGCGCCGAATTCCTCACGGTATTCGACAAGCCCCAGCGGGACGCGCTGGGATTTCTGTTCATCCGCCTGCATGGTCAGGGGATCGCGATCAATGAGATGTTCTGGGGGCTTTGGCTCTTGCCCTTCGGGATCCTCGTGATGCGCTCGGGTTTCCTTCCGAGGATCCTGGGCGTATTGCTGATCGTGAACTGTTTCGCCTATGTGGCCGTCAGTCTTACGTCGTTGCTCCTGCCGGCGTACGCGAATGTTGTAGGCAATTACGCGATCATCGCAGAGACCGGCGAATTGTGGATCATGTTGTGGCTTCTGATTAAGGGCGCCAAGGTGCAACCGTTGGCCACTGCAGCCGCGTAATCCATGAAAGCCATTCTTTATCACGGCTACGGTTCGCCCGATCTTGATCAAAGTCTGCGCGGCGGCCGTCAAGCCAGTCGACCGACGGCCGGTGCCGTGGGGCGTTTGCTGCCTAGTACAGTCAGCCGTGGCGGATGTTCATGATGTCGCCGTCCTTGACGACATAGTTCTTCCCTTCGAGTCGCCATTGGCCGGCGTCTTTCGCTTTCGCGATCGATCCTTCCGCCGCGATGAAATCGTCGTAGTGCACCACCTCGGCGCGTATGAACTTGTTGACGAAGTCGGAATGGATGACCCCCGCCGCTTCCTGCGCCGACATTCCGGCGCGGATGGTCCACGCGCGGCACTCGTCCTCCCCGACCGTCAGGAACGACTGCAACCCCAGCAGCGCGTACGCCTCCCGGATCAGCGTGTCGAGCGCGGACTCTTTGATCCCGTACTCATCCAGGAACAGGCGGGCTTCGTCAGCGGAGAGCTCGGAAATCTCCATGTCGATCTTGCCGAAGAAAGCGATCACCCGCGTGCGCATGCCGGATTTCGCCGCGGCCACGCGGCCCACTTCCTTCTCCATGATCGACTGCTGCGACTCGTCGAGTGAGAGTGCGATCAGCATCGGCTTGAGCGAGAGGAGCTGATAAGTCTTCAGGATGTGCAGCTCGTCAGGGGAAAGGTCCTCGTTGCGCAGCGGCTTCTCCTGCTCCAGGAGCGCGAGGCATTTTTCGAGGACCGGCAGTTCTTTCTTGATCAGCTCGTCGTTGCCGCGGCCGATCTGTTTGCGAATTCTCTCGACGCGCGATTCCAAAACGGCCATGTCGGCGAGAAGGAACTCGGTCTCGAACGTCGCCACGTCGCGCAGCGGATCGATGCTGCCGTCCGGGTGAGGCACCGCGTCGTTCGCGAAGAGGCGAACCACCTGAATCAGTGCGTCGTTGTTCTTCACGGCGGAGAGAAAGCTGGTGGTGAACTGCGTCGTGCCGCTGGCGCCTTTCTGCAATCCGGCCACGTCGACGAACTCGATGGTGGCGTGCACGGTGCTCTTCGGAGAGAAGAGCGCGGCGCATCGGTCGAGCCGCTCATCGGGCACCTTCACGACGCCGAGGTGCGCGTCGGTCTTCGACATCGCGGCGGCGTCGAGGTGCGTTTTCGTGATCGCCTGAAAGAGCGTCGACTTGCCCGAAAACGGAAGTCCGACGATGCCGAGTTGCATACCTGTTCTCCTGCCGGACGAGCAAGCCGTCCGCCGGGAACGCAGTATCTCCCAATCTTCTTAGTGGTCGGATGGAGAAACGGTTTGAATCGTGCGCGCGTAGCGATGTGTGTATGCGCCCGGCGACGCTGTGTGGATCATCTCGGTGAGCTGGTTCGCCGCCATTGGCCTGCTGAACAGATATCCCTGGAACTCGTAGCAGCCGTGCTCCTTGAGGAAAGTGAGCTGTTCCTGCGTTTCCACGCCTTCGGCGATCACACGGATGTTCAGAGCCTTGCCCATCGCGATCACGGCAGAGACGATTGCTCCGTCGCTTCCTCCGCGGGTGATGTCGCTGACGAAGGACTGATCGATTTTCAGAGTGTCGATCGGGAAGCGCTTCAAGTAATTCAGAGAGGAATGTCCCACGCCGAAATCGTCGATCGCGATGCTCATCCCGAGCTTCTTGAGGTCGAGAAGAATCTCAGCGGTCAGTGAAGGATCCAGCATGGCCGTGGTCTCGGTGATCTCGATCTCGAGCAGGCGGGGATCAAAGCCGGAACGCTCGACCGCGTCCCTGATCATCGAGACGACATTCGGCTGCTGGAACTGACGGGCCGAAACGTTCACCGCAATTTTCATCGACGCGCCTTCGCCGGACCACGCCTGCCCCTGCCGGCAGGCCTCTTCGATGGCCCACTCGCCGATCGGCAGGATCAGACGCGTATCTTCGGCGACGCCAATGAAGTCGGCGGGACGCATGATGTTCTTTCCGCCGCGGTCCCAACGAATCAGCGCTTCCATTCCGGTGACCGCCTGCTTGCGCAGGTCGAGCTGCGGCTGATAGTGAAGAATGAACTCGTGACGCTCCAGCGCCTGGTGCAACGCGGTCTCGAGCGTGAGACGTTCCGCCGCTTTTCGCGCAAGGAACGGCGAAGAGAGCTGATAGCTGTTGCGTCCAGCCTGTTTCGCCTGGTACAGCGCAGTGTCGGCGTTCTTCAGCAGCGATTCCGCATCGCCGCCGTCCTGTGGGTAGAAGGCGATGCCGATGCTGGTGGTGATGTTGAACTCGTGACCGTCGACGGTAATCGGCTTGGCGATCGCCTGAAGGATCTTGCGGGCCACTGAGGTTACGTCGCTGACGTTGGCCGGCTTCATGAGCAGCAGCGTGAACTCGTCGTCGCCCACGCGAGCGACCGAGTCTTCCTCGCGTACGCATGAGTTCAGCCGCTCGGCGACTTGCAGCAGCAGATGGTCTCCACCTTCGCGGCCGAACGCTTCGTTGACGACGTTGAAGCTGTCGAGGTCGAGGTGCAGCACCGCCAACTGGTTGCCGGCGCGATGTGCGTAGTTGAGTGCGATCGTAAGACGGTCTTTGAACAAGGCGCGATTCGGCAACCCGGTGAGGACGTCGTGGTGCGCCTTGTACCGCACCTCTTCCTCGGCGCGCTTGCGATCGGTGACGTCGACCAGCGTGGCGGCCACGATCGGGTGACCATTGCCATCACTCATCATGCTGGCATTCATGAGGATCCACACGTGCGTGCCGTCGACGCGGCGCAGTGGAATCTCGAAGCTGGCAAGCGATCCCTGATCGTGCAGACGCGCGACCATCATCTGCCACTCGTTGTCGGACCCATACACGTCGGAAATTCCGTGCGCCATCAACTCCGCGCGCGAAGCAAAACCCAACATCTTCGCGCAAGCATCGTTGCAGTCGAGCATGCCGCCGGCGGCATTCGCCCGGTACTCGCCTGCAGGATTGCGATCGAACAGTTGCTTGAATCGCTCGGCCGATGCACGGACCACTTTGACGCGTGTGCGATGCGCGCCGGCAACAGAACCGACAACGACCAGCGCGGAAAGCAGCATGAACCACGACGTCTGATAGAAGAACGCGCTCTGGCGGAACATCGCCGTGCTCGTGCTCCACGGACCATCGGCACTTGCTGCGCGCACCTGGAAACGATAGGAGCCCGGCTTCAGGTTGGTGTATGAGGCCATCCGCCGCGTCCCGGCATCGATCCACTCCTGATCGAATCCTTCGAGTCGGTATTGATAGTGAACTTTCTCGGGGGCGGCAAGGTTGATTCCGGCGTAATGAAACTCGAGTCTCTTCGTTCCGGCAGCCAGCGTGACCCCACCGGTGGGATCGACTCGGTGACGGTCCGCGAATATGTTCTGAACGTACACCGGCGGTGCAGTCGCGGTGTGCGCGCGATTCGAATCGATCATCGCGACGCCTTTGACGGTGGCGAACCAGAGCTTCCCGTCGCTGGTCTTCCACGCGACCGGCTGCGTGCCGCCGTTGCATTCGCGGCTCTGCATGCCGTCGGCGCGTCCGTACGCCACGCTCGTGACTTTCGACACGAGTCCCTCGGCAAAGTCATCGAGCTGTTGACGCGATACGCGGAAGATTCCCTTGTTGCAGCTCATCCAGAAATCGCCGTGAGAGTCTTCGAGAATGGCGAAGACGCTGTCGTCGAAGAGCCCTTCGCGAGTCGTCACCGTTGTCCAACGACCGGCTTTGAAGCGGCTCAACCCTCCGCCGGCTGTGCCGACCCAGAGCGCGCCCGTGCTGTCTTCATGCAGAGCGAGAATGAGATCACTGGAGAGTCCATTGCCCTTGCTGAAGGAGGTGACGGCGCCGCCAACGATGCGGTTGAGCCCTCCATCCTGAGTGCCGGCCCAGATCGCGCCATTGCGATCTTCGTAAATCACACCGATGACTTCTCCGGAGAGTTTGAAGGTATCGGGCGTGATTGTTCCGTTCACAATGCGCTGAAGTCCGCGCGCCGTTCCGACCCACACGACGCCGCCGCGGTCTTCATACAGCGAGAGCACTGCATTGCTATTGAGACCGTTCTTCGAATCGAAAACCGTAGTGTGTCCCTGGAACACGCGATTGAGCCCGCCGTCGAACGTGCCGACCCACAAGCTGCCGTCGCGTCCATTCAATGTGGACATGACCAGATCGCTGGACAGGCCGCTGCCTTTGCTGAAGTGGCGGCCGTCGAGTGTCTGAACGCCTTTTCCAGTACCGATCCACAGCGTTCCGCCGGCGTCCGCGTTCACTGTGCGAACTTTGTCGGCGAGCAGTCCCTGCGCGGTCGTGAAGGAGATGACCCTTCCCTCGGCGATGCGTGTTAGACCGTTTGTGGAGCCGATCCAGAGGTTGCCTTCGCGATCCTCGAGAAAGGACGACACGGCTTTGTTGCCGATGCCGATCGCGTCCGAGGCGAAGTCGAAACGATCGTCGCGGAAGCGGCCGACGCCGTGGTCGAGTGTGCCGATCCACAACGTGCCGTGAGTGTCTTCGTAAATGGCGTTGACGTTCGCGGAGGGCAATCCATCAGCGGCGGTGTATGTGCGGACCTCGCCCGAACGGTACCGTAGAAGTCCACTTCCGCGCGTGCCGATCCATACGCTGCCATCCCGCGCGACGCGGATCGACAGAATCTGAGCGTTGGGAAACTCGGCGGTAACGTGCCGCACGAGCCGTCCGTCCTTGAGAGTAGCAACGCCGTGCGTCGTGCCGATCCACAACTGGCCGGACCAGTCTTCCGCAAGAGCTGTCACGGTCATTGTCGGGTTTTGCGAATCGGCAACCGTCACAATGCGTCCGTCTGTGCGACGGGACGCCAAACCTTTCTGTGTTCCAATCCAGATGGTGCCGTTCCCTGATTCAAACAACGTGGTCGCGCCGTCGCCCGGCAATCCGTCGGACAATTCATAGGAACGGACGTGTCGTCCCTGCACACGCACGACGCCTCCACCATTTGTAGCCGCATAGAGGCTGCCATCGCGCGCCGACAACAAAGAGAGCGTCATGTTGTTATGGATCTCGGGCGCCGCGGCTTTGTCGTAGGTGACGAACTCCGTTCCGTCGAAGCGAACGAAGCCCTCTTGCGTCGCAGCCCACACGTAACCGTCGGCGGTCTGCGCCAGCGCGTACACCGTGCCCTGGGGAAGACCCTGGTCGACTCCCCACGTCCGAATGACGTTCTGGTCCAGTGAGAGGGTGGGATCGATGCCGAAAGCGTTGTTAGCGGAGAGCCCGAGGACTAACAGGAGGAAGTTCCATCGCGTTGTCCGTCTCATCACGTCCTTTTCCGGTGCCGTGCATTGTGTGCCGCGGTTACGGATTGAACAATGATCTCTCGATAGATTTTTGACTATACCGATCGATACAGAATGTCTCTAACCATCGATACAGGATTCGTGAATTGGCGGCGCGTAGACTCCCTGCCACTATGAATAGAAGCGCATTGGTGTTCGCGGGCGTGGCCCTGGCGGCAACGGCCGCTTTCGGTGGCGACGGAAATGTTCATCGCAGTTCGCGACACGTTCCGGGTCGATATATTGTGGTGCTCGACCCCGGCGCCGACACTGCCACGGTTTCGAACTCGGTGCGCAATTTCAATGGCGGGCGGGTCCATCACACATACGATCGCGGCGATCGCGGTTTCAAAGGACTCTCGATCGAAATCAATGATGCCGACGCACAGTCGCTCTCGCGCGACTCGCGCGTGCAGTTCATCGAAGAAGATTCGACGGTGACCGTCGCATCGACGCCATGGGGACTCGACCGAATCGATCAGCGCACTCTCCCACTGAACGGCGGTTATGTGAGCAGCGGCACAGGCGCCGGCGTGACCGTCTATGTTGTCGACACCGGAATTGCCGCGCACTCAGATTTCGCCGGCAGAGTTGCCTCGGGCTTCAATGCGCTCGCGGACAACGCCGGGACGACCGACTGTAATGGTCATGGAACGCACGTGGCGGGCATCATCGGCGGAACCAATTACGGCGTTGCGAAATCGGCAACACTCGTTCCTGTGCGCGTTCTCGATTGCACCGGAACGGGAACCGTCTCGTCGTTGCTCGCCGGTCTCGATTGGGTCCTGCAGGATCATGCCGTGTCGCAGCGCCCTGCCGTCGTGAATATGAGCCTCGCGGGCGACGGATCGGCCGCACTCGATGCTCAGGTGAACAATCTAATCGCTGCCGGCATTACGACCGTCGTGGCCGCCGGCAACGATGGTGGAGATGCGTGCCGGTTGTCGCCAGCGCGCGTGCCAGGCGCGATCACCGTTGGAGCGTCGACGGAAACAGACCAGCGCGCGCCCTTCTCCAATCAGGGTAATTGCGTCGATCTCTTCGCGCCGGGAACGAACATCGTCTCCGATTGGTACAGCAGCCCGACAGCGACCGCTGTCTCCAGCGGAACATCGGAGGCCGCGCCATTCGTTGCCGGCGTCGCTGCTCTCTGTCTCCAGAAGTTCCCCACGGCGTCGCCGGCGACAGTCTCACAGACGATAGTGTCAGTCGCGACTGTCGACCTGCTCAACGGAATCGGAAGTTCGCCGAATCGCCTTCTCTACTCCAACATCGACGCTCTCGCCGATGCTACCGGCGCTACGCAACTCCTCGGCGATCCGGGCTTCGATTTTGGTACGGCCTTCTGGACCGTGGACATCTGCACGATCGTGAACCCGACCGGCTGTCCGCCCGAAGATGTCCTTTTGGCGAGCTTCACCGGACATACCGGTAGCGGTCACGCGACGCTTGGTGGAGCGCCCAAGAGCTACCACCTGTCCTCCGAGCTTCTGACGATTCCGCCGAACGTTCGTAAGTCGGAACTGAGCTTCTACCTTTGGATCGTGACGAAGGAGAACACCAACTCCAATAACCAGGGGGACAACAAAGACGGCAGCCTGACGATCGAGGTTCGCGACGCGTCCGGCGTGCTCCTCGGAATGTTGGGAACGTTCACTAATCGCGACGCGAATGCGACATATACACAGAGGCGCTACGATCTCAGTCGCTACCGCGGCAGGCCAATCCGCATCTCGTTCACTGCCACTCAGGATAAGGGGCAACCGACATATTTCCTGCTGGACGACGTCGCGGTGAATGTCTGGAAGTAGACGCCGCCAAAGCATCGTCCCGTCGCCACGACACTGAGAGAGCACAGAGAAATCTGTGCTCTTTCTGTTTTTGTCGTTGTGGGTCCTTGTGGACCACAATAGTCGAGGGTCCATAGAAAAAATGCCGGGGTATCACTTCTCGCCGTTTGCGATCCCGCCCGCTGTGACAGCCCTGGCGGTGATGAGCTTCGCAATCGTGATCGTGGTGATGCGTTTCTCGCGAACCAGCATGGCCATGTTTAGCGTGGCGGTTGCGGTGGCGGCGTGGCAGGTGACCCGCGTGTTCATGAATGTCGCGGTCGATTCCCACACCGCGCTGGCGTGGGCGCGGGTCGGCTGCGCTTGCGTGCCGTTCATTGCGGCGGCGGTGTACGAGTTCGTCGGCACCATTCTCGAGAACGCCAATCACCGCAGGATCGTCTCCGTCGTCGCGTGGCTGCTCGCCGCGCAATTTGCCGTCCTCGCTCTCACCACCGGATATCTCATCAGCGGCGTGCAGCGTTTCCGGTGGGGTTTCTATCCGCTGTACAACACTGCTGCGCGCGTGCTGTACCCGCTCTTTTGCGGCGGGTTGTTTGTCGTGGCCCTCGTGGACATCGTTCGCGCCCATGCAAGCTCCAGGGGGGCGGAGCGGAGCCGCATCGGCGTCTTGATGATCGCGATCGTCATCGGTTGCATGACGGCGATCGATTTCCTGCCGGCGTACGGCGTCGCCGTCTATCCATTTGGATGGGTGGCTCTTCTCACGGCGATGGCTGTAGTCATTTACGCGATCAGGAAATATGGATTGGAGACGACTCCCCCGCTGCCGGCGACCGAGATCATCAGCACGATGCGGGATCTGCTGCTGGTGAACGATCGCGACGGCCGCATTCGCTTCGCCAACAACGCGGCTTGCGCGTTCCTCGGATACAGCAGCGAAGACATCATCGGCCTCTACCTCGAGGATCTGCTCAGTCCGACCGATCGCAACGAGGCAGTGCCACTGCAAGGCTGGGTGCGCGATCGCGAGTACGTCTTCCGGACGAAGATGGGTCAGCCGATCGAGCTCACCCTCTCGCACTCACCCGTGACGCGCGGGGGTGAAGTCACGGGCGCAGTCATCATCGGACGCGATCTCCGCGAGAGAAAACGCTACGAGTGGGAAGCGCAGCGCGCCGTGACGCTGCTGCAGTCGACGCTCGACTCGACTGCCGATGGAATTCTGGTCATCGGGCACGACGGCCGAGTGCTCACCTGGAACCGGCGCTTCGCCGACATGTGGAGCATTCCGGTGGAGTGGATGGAGCACGATGAGAACTACGATCTGATCGGACAGCTGGTCGACCAGTTGACCGATCCTGCGGAGTTTCTGGGAAGTCTGGCAGAGCTCTACGAACATCCCGAAGACGAGAGTATGCACGTGCTGCAGTTCAAGGACGGCCGCCGCCTGGAGCAATACTCCATCGGCCGCTACCTCGATGATGAACCGGTGCGGGTGTGGAGCTTCCGCGACATGACGGCGCGGCTGGAAGCCGAAGAGCAGATCGAGTTCCAGGCCTATCACGACGCATTGACGCACCTGCCGAACCGACGCTTGTTTGTCGAACGCCTGGAAATGAACCTGCTTGCGGCAAAGCGCGTCCGCGACAACGTGGGAGTCCTTTTCATCGACCTCGATCGCTTCAAGGCGATCAACGACACGCTCGGACACGATGTCGCCGACGCAATGCTCGTCGAGATTGCCGAGCGCCTCAAGAGCTGCGTTCGGCAGACGGACACCGTCGCGCGCTACGGCGGCGACGAGTTCACCATCATTCTGCCGGACCTGCATCAGCCGGAGGACGCTGCGCAGGTCGCCGAAAAAATTCTGGAGGCCGTCGCGGAACCGGTGGTCGCCGGCGAGACGTCGATCGACGTCTCGGTCAGCATCGGCATCGCCGTTTTTCCCTACGACGGAATGGATATCAATACCTTGCTCCGCAACGCAGACGACGCGATGTACCGCGCCAAGCAGGCGGGACGCAACAACTACCAGCTCTGCACGGAGCAGATGAAAACGCGCGCGCTGGAGCGCTCGACGATGCAGTCGCGTCTGCGCAAAGCGATGGATGACGATGCGCTGGTGCTGGCGTACGAGCCACAGGTATCGGTGACCACGGGCCTGATCGTCGGCGCGGAAGCGATCATCCGTTGGGACGGCGAGGAAGACTTCATTCCCGTCGCCGAAGAGACACGGCTGATCGTTCCGCTCGGCGAGTGGGCGCTCTTCACCGCGTGCCGCCAGCTTCGGAAGTGGCGCGATGCCGGATTGCCGCCGCTGCGCATGGCTGTGAATATCTCCGCGCGACAGTTCCAACAACGCGATCTCGCCAGCCTGGTTCGCCGCGCCATTGACGATTCCCGGATCGATCCGACGCTCCTGGAGCTCGAGATTCGCGAGACGACTGCAATGCGTGACGTTGATCTCACCATCGAGCTGCTCAAATTCCTGCGCGACGTCGGCGTGACGATCGCCATCGACGAATTCGGCAGTGGATACTCCTCCCTCGGCTCCCTGCGCGTGTTGCCAATCAACGCGGTCAAGATGGATCGCGGACTCCTGGCCAACGTCGCGACCGATGAAGCCGACGCGTCGATCGTGGCCGCCGTCATCAGTGTGAGCCACAAGCTACGCCTTCGCGTCGCCGCCGATGGAGTAGAGACGCGCGAGCAATTCGAGTTTCTCAAGAACCATGGCTGCCAGGAGGCGCAGGGCTCTTACTTCGGCGCGGCCTTGGATCCAGCGAAGTTCGCGATCGAAGGAAGAAAACGTCCATAACTCTTCCAAGACTGGCGGCCCATCGCGCTCGATATTGATTCGCGTGAAGTCCTGTTACGATGTCCGCCGTCCATTGCAATCCAATTCGGTTCGCGCGCTCATCGCGGCGCTGATCGTGGTCGTTCCGTCGAGTCTCCGGGCGGAGTCTGTGGCGGAGCGGAAGCCGTGGCACGCAGTGATTCCCCCTCCGCGAGCTGGCCTGCCGTCTGTCACGATCGATCTCGGCTATCCGGGTCCGTACGTTCCGGCGCTGAATGCTCCCCTCGTCATTCGCGCGGCCGCGAACGACATTCCGTTTGACGGCTACATCGGCTACCACTTTGCCGTCGGCGATCGCCTGACCCTCGACACACCGGTTATCGCTCGAGCCAGGCTTCGTCCGCACGAATCGTGGTCGTTCAAAACAACGGCAACTCTTCGGAAATGCTGCATTGAGAACATTCGGGTTCCCCGGGAGATCGCCGTCGAATGGCGCAACAATGCGATGAAGCTGATCGCGTCGCAATCCGCGGGTACGCCGCCATGGACTTCCTGGGATCAAGACCGGCTACCGCTGTTGGTCACCGATTCCGCCTCGGAAATCAAAGCCCAGGATGTTCTGGGCAGCAAGCCGTACGTTGAGCGCCAAGAAGCCCTCCCCGATCGCGCGCAGTGGTACGCCGGATTCTCTGCGGTAGTGTGTCCGCTAGCCGCCTGGCTGGACTTGCCCCAGGGCGTTCGCGAAGCGATCTTCGGTTCAGGCAGGCCCGTAGTCTTTTTCGGATTTCCACGGCCGGGCCAGAAGTTCACCCGCCTCGATTTGACACTGCTGCCGGTTTCCTTCGATGCGCGACCGGGTTCGTACGACGCGCCCTGGCCGTATCGCGACTCCGGGCAAATGCCGGCAGCGGCGCCTCTCTCCTGGATCGCCAGGGAGGGCTCCGACAAAATCGGCTCGAATCCGAATCCGTACATTGTGCGGACGAATGCCGCGGCCTGGGGCGCGGACGCAGTCGCCGTGACGCGTCCGCTGCCGGCGGTGGCCCGCGTTGCGCCGCGCTCGCGTCGCTACGTGAACTTCGATGAGCTCGAGCTCGAAACGGGCGACTGGCCGGAACCGACACGCAAGTACCTCTTGAGCATCGTCGCGAAGCATCAGTTTCTGAGTGTCTATTCGAGCGCCACCGTAACCGTGGCCGCGATCGTTCTCGCCATCGTCGCGTGGATGCTGCTGCGAAAAACACCGCGTGCCCTCGTGGTGGTCGCCATCGCACTGACCGCGATAGTTGTCTTCGCGCAGCGCAGCCGCATTCGGCCTTCAGCCGCCGTTCGCGATTACGTCATCCGAGCGCCCATTGCGGTCGGCATCGTCGATCATGTCCACGTATGGCGCACTTACGGCGCAACCCCTTTCCGTGAAACGGAGCGCACTGCAAGAACGAGCATCACCGGTGACTACGGCAAGCGCGAAGACGCAGAAGTGCGCACATCCGAGACGCCGGCGTCGATGGGTCAACTGAATCATTACCGCGATTGGGATGCGGTCAGCCGGTGGACGTACGAGCGTGAGCTCGATCCTGCTGAGAGACCTCGCGTCACTCGAGCGGTGGCGACACCCTCGATCGCCGATCATCACAGCCCGATTTTTTTCTGGCTCTTTGACCGGCCAGACGTCAACTCCGGCTCGTCTGAGATCGGCGCGGACTTGATGACGCAATCGGACGGCCGCAAGAGCGGCGCGTTCGCAATTCCATCGGATGTCCAGGCCGCGGAGATCAAAGCCCCCTTCACCGCGAATGAGGTGCTCATCACATGGGCGACCGGCAGCATCAAATTGAAACTCGTGAAGAAAGATATCTACAAGAGCGCCACGGCCGAGATTCCGCCCGATGTTCTTCGCCAGGTTGCGGCACAGGGCGGAATCATGAGCGTGACGTTCGATCGTCCCGTCGAGCGCCAGTTCGGCAAAGTCTGGATTGAAATGCGAGAGTCGAAATCATGACTGACCATGCCATCGTCGCTGAAAGCCTTTTAAAACGGTACGGCAAAGTCACCGCGCTGCGCGATGCCTCGTTTGCGGTCACGAAGGGAACGATCACCGGATTTGTGGGGCGCAACGGCGCCGGAAAAACCACAACACTGAAGATCGTTTCGACGCTGATGCATGCGGACGACGGAACGTGTCAGGTTCTCGGACACGACGTCCGCCGCGAGCCGTACGCCATCCGCAGCCGCATCGGGTTCCTTCCCGACACGTTCGATCTTCCCGCCGTCCTCACCCTTCGTGAATACCTCGGCATCTTCACGGAACTTTACGGAATCTCGCGCGGCGATCGCGCCAGGCGAGTCGATGCCGCGCTGCAGCTCACGCGCACTGAGGATCTGAGCGAGCGGAAACTGCAGGCGCTTTCGCGCGGCGAAGTGCAGCGTGTCGGGCTGGCGCGTGCCCTCATTCACAACCCCGACATCCTCATCCTCGACGAGCCTGCCGCCGGCCTCGATCCGCACGCGCGCGTGGAGCTGAAAGAGCTTCTCCGCCTTCTGCGCGAACGCGGGAAGACGGTTTTCCTTTCGTCGCACGTCCTGGCGGACCTCGAAGAGATCTGCGACGAGCTGGTCGTCATCAGAAAGGGAACGGTCATCTTCTCGGGCGACATCGCCGGCTTCCGCCGCCAGATGCGCTCGACCACCCGATGGCGCCTCACGGCGGTCAGCAGACCGATCGCCATTCCCAGCGGCATTCGAGGGGAAGTCGTCGAGACCGGACCGACCTCGGTGGATTTCGAAGGCAATCTTTCCGCCGGCGATCGCGCGCGGTGGATCGCGGAGCTCGTGGCAAAAGGGATCGATGTGTGCGAGGTGAGTCCCATTCGATCGACGCTCGAACAGGAGTTCGCGAAGGCCATCGAAGAAGAAGAGGAAGAGGTGGCGTCGTGATGGCGATGATCCGTTACGCGTATCTCAAGAGTCTGCGCGACAGCTCGCTGATCGCATTCATCATCATCCCCATGCTGTTTCCGCTCGCCGCGATGGTCGGAATCACGCTCGATCTGGCGATCGCGAAAGGACACCCAGTCTATCCCTTGTTCATGAACGTTCATTTCAGCCCGGAGCAAAACGCGACCCTGGCTGGACAAATCACCACCGGCATTTGCGTCCTTTTCACTGTGATCACTGCGTTCTGGACCTTCCGATCGGAGATTGCCACGCGATCGGTCGGTTCATTTCTCTTCGCAACGCGCCCGCTCACACTCGCGCTGGCGCTGATTCTGTTCGCGGCAGCGATTGGACTGGCCGGCTGGATCGGTGGCATGGCGATGATCGGCGTACTCACAACCGCGATCCCGCCCCACATTGCATTGATGGCATTGAAAGTTGCCGCGGGAACTCTTGCTGCCAGCGCACTTGGAACGCTCGTCGTGACAATCTCGCCGAACCCGGGGATGATCATCGGCGCGTACCTCGTCTGCATCGCGTCAGTTGTCTGGGTCGAAAAGTCGAAGTCATCGAGTCAACTGATCGCTGCCGTCGCGGTTGCGATCATCTGCGCAGGCTTTGCCGCATTTCTTCTGGAGCGACGATGCGCTACCTAGCGGTCGCCCGATTCCGCCTGCTGTCGACGATCCGTGAATCGACAGGAGTGTTCGTCTTCGCGATGGTGCCTCCTCTGATGGCGGCTGCATTCGAAACGACGCCCGAACCGTTGTTCCGCGCCGGCGCCGATGAGCTGCTCGGAGAATTTGCAAGGGTGGCGCTGGTCGCGTGGCTCTTTCACGCGTTCATCATCGTCGCGGCATCCGAGGCGTTTGGCAGCATGCGGCTGTTTCGTGTCGATGCGACTGCGCTTCCCCCCGATTTGATGGACTCCGCTCCGATCGGACCTCTCGAGCGATTCTGGGGCGAGACCCTCGGCATTTTCGCGGCGATGGCGACCATCCACGTGGCGTGTCTTCCGCTGCTCGCCGTCGTGGCGGTCCTCAGTCCGCTGCCGACCGTCGTCTTCGCGTGGATTGAAGCGGGACTTGTTGCGCTGATGATTTTGGGGAGCGCCGGTGCCGCCTGGAAGCGGCTGGCGCCACGCACGCAATGGGCCGCCACGCGCACGGCGCGGAGCGGCATTCTGTTCCTGATCCTGTTTTTCCTGACGCTCTTCGCGACAACGCACTGGCCGGTTTTTCGTGATTCCGTTTTCGCCTTCATTCTCACGCCGTCGATGCGCGCGTGGGCGACGGTCGCCGGTGCAGTGGAGAACCCGCGGCTGCTCGTCATCCTCTGGCTGCTTCTCTACGGCGGCTATCTGCTTTATTACGTCAACGCGACGCGCAAGCCCGCCGAAGCTTAGGAGATCCGTATGCTCTGCAACCTCTGTGGATCTGAAAATCGCGACAGCGCGAAGTTCTGCGATGCCTGCGGCGGCGCGCTCAATCGCACCGTCACGAGGACCGGCATCGATCCGGAGCTCGACGCCGTGCGCCAGGCTTTTCACGAGCGCTACGCCGTCGAATCGCTGCTCGGCCGCGGCGGCATGGGGAACGTTTACAAGGCTCGGGAACGCGCGCTCGATCGTTACGTCGCGCTGAAAATCGTTCCGGAATTCCGCAGCCAGGACACGCAGTTCATCGAGCGATTCCGGCGGGAGGCTCGCATCGCCGCCCGCCTCCGCCACCCGCGCATCGTCTCCGTTCACGAAGTCGGCACGATGGGGCCCTTTCCATATTTCTCGATGGACTACATCGAGGGCAGCACGCTGCTATCGGTTGTGGAGCGGCGCGGCTCGCTGGCGTACGAGGACGCGATCTCGATCGTGGTCGAAATCTGCCGCGCTGTCGCCCACGCACACAGCAAGGGAATCATCCACCGCGATCTGAAACCGGAAAACGTCATGATCGACACGGAGGGCGACGTGTTCGTGATGGACTTCGGATTGGCTCGTGCCGTCGAAGACACCTCGCTGACCCAGCCCGGCATGATCCTCGGCACGCCGTTCTACATGAGCCCCGAGCAACTCGCCGGGGAGAAGCTCGACGAACGGAGCGACGTGTACTCCATCGGCTTGATCCTCTATTACTGCGTCACCAGCGAAGAGCTGTTTCGTTCCGATGGCGTCACGGCCGTCATGGCGAAGCATGCCTCCATTCAGATTCGCGACGTGATGGCGATCCATTCGCTTCTGCCCGCAAACCTGCAGGACGTGCTCATCTCGATGATCGAGGAAGACCGAAATATGCGAGCAAGATCCGTCAAAGAAGTGCTCGAAAGACTCACGCTGCGCAAAATCGTCGCGCTGGGCCTCGCGGCGACCGAAGATCAGTCAGCCGAGGACACGCCAACCGCGTTCAGGGTCCCTGAACCTGTGGCGGAGGTCGCAACTCGCGCAGAAGATCCGCGGCTCGCGGCCGCGGCTGAGCGCCGGAAAGCCAGGCTGCGTTCGCTCCTCGATTCGTTGTGATAATGGAGCAATGCGTGTGGCCTTCGACTCCTTTGCGTTCGATTCCGAGCGGCGCGAACTGCTGGATGGTACGCAAGCGGTCCATCTTGGGCCGCAGGCGTTTCGCCTCCTCGAGATCCTGATTGCCAACTATCCCCGCGCCATATCGAAGCAGGAACTATACGAAGCGATCTGGCAGGGAACGTTTGTCGACGAATCGAATCTCGCCGGTTTGATCAATGAGCTTCGCAGTGCCCTCGGCGATCAGGCGCGGAACCCTCGCTTCATCCGCACCGTGCACGGATTCGGATATGCCTTCTGCTGTGAATCGAAAGGCGGGAGCTCTCCGAAGCCGGCGGGTTCAGTAGTTTTTCGCGGCCAGGCATTTCCGCTGAAAGAAGGCCCGAACATCCTCGGACGCGATGCCACCGCCGACATTCAAATCGATGACACAACCGTCTCGAGAAAGCATGCCGCGATCACGATCCGTGAGAATGCGGTCACGCTCGAGGATCTCGACAGCAAGAACGGCACCTACCTCGACGGGGCGAAGCTCACCGGCTCCGCTTCCATTCACGACGGCCAGACCATCGTCCTCGGCGACGCTTCGATTGCTTTTCGGCGATCGCGCGGAGGTTCGACATTAACCGTAAGCAAACTGAGGCGGAAAAAATAGCGGTGAACAGGTGCCGAAGTAAC
This sequence comes from Acidobacteriota bacterium, assembly GCA_030948915.1. Taxonomy (GTDB): domain Bacteria; phylum Acidobacteriota; class Thermoanaerobaculia; order Gp7-AA8; family Gp7-AA8; genus Gp7-AA10. The sequence continues at coordinate 12,367 of JALYZI010000100.1, read as the reverse complement.
CGTACGACTCGATCTAAAATGAATGGATGTACGAGCCACAGTCTTCCGACACGGGCGAGGAGGCCGATCGCATCCAGTTCGAGATGCTGCGTCAGATGTCGCCCCAGGCGCGGCTCGCGCTGATGACGGAACTGACGCTCAGCGCTCAGCGGCTCGCTTTCGCCGGCTTGCGCTCACGGTATCCGAATGCTTCTGATGATGACATCTGGCTACGCCTCGCGGCCCGAAGGCTGGGAGTCGAGGTCGTTCGGAAGATTTACGGTTGGCAGCCGGACGAAGACATCCGGCCAGCCCGCGCGAATGAAGTCGAAGTTCGATGTCGTCATTCGTAGTGCGTCCACATGCGGATGACTTTGACAATCCTCTCTCGCTGGAGAATTTGATAAACGAGGCGATGATGAATGTTGATGCGGCGTGAGTATGCGCCGGCGAGATCACCGACCAGTTTCTCGAACGATGGTGGAGACTGAAAGGGATTGCCGCGCAGAATGTCGAGGAGTGCTTCGGCCTTCGGTTTGAGACCCGAGCGTTTGAGCTTCTTCGCGTCCCTCGCTGCCTGAGACGTGAACACCATCCGCCAGGGCTTCACCAGTCGAGCGACTCCAGGCACTGGCGAACGGGGGCCTTCAGCCCCTTGCGGATGGAGGCTCGCATTCGGGGAATGGAAAGCAGATAAAGCGTCTCTTCGATCGCGCGCCAGTCATCCATAGACACAAGCACCGCGTTGGCACGTTTGCCGGTAATCTGCACCGGCTCGTTGGTCACGGCGGTCTCGTCGATTAGCTTGTAGAGGTTCGTGCGAGCGTCGCTGGCGGTGATGGTCTTCATGATGCCTATCGTACGCAATCACGTACGAGCGGTCAAGCTGCGGTTTCAGCTTGATTGCCACTGAGCAGGACAATGGACTGCGCAACTCGCGCTCGACAAAGCGGGTTGATCGTAATCGAACCGGCGCCCTACTCGTATCTGAGCGCCTCAATCGGATCGAGCGTGGCCGCCTTCATCGCGGGGTAGATCCCGAAGAAGAGTCCGATCGAGATCGACACCATCAATCCGACGACGATCGACCAGAGCGGCGTCGCAGTCGCGAGTGGACTGACGTTGCGCACGAGCAACGCGATTCCGAGTCCCACCAAAACCCCGATGATTCCGCCGATCGCGGAAAGGGTCATTGCCTCGATCAGAAACTGCGTGATGATGTCGCGGCGCAGCGCGCCGATCGCCTTGCGAATGCCGATCTCGCGCGTCCGCTCCGTCACCGACACCAGCATGATGTTCATCACCCCCACCCCGCCCACCATCAACGCGATCGAGGAGATGAAGATCATCGCCAGCGTGATCCCTCCGGTCACCGCTTTGAAATTTCCGATCAGCTTGTCGGGCGTCACGATTCCGAAGTCGTTCGGCTTGTTGAACGGCACATGCCGCCGCGCCCTCAGCACGCCAATCCCCTCCTCGGTGATCCTGTCGACCCACTCCGGCCGGCGGGGCACCGTGGCGATGTTCACGCCGACCTCTTTCTTGATCCATGGATAGTGCGTGTCGAAAGTGGTGATCGGCAGATAGACATGCGAGTCGGTCGACTCGAAGAACGTCGCCCCCTGTTTCTCCATTACGCCAACGACCAGATACTTTCGCCCGGAGAGCGTCACTTCCTTGCCGAGGGGATCGCTGCGGGGGAAGAGCGCATCGGCGATGCCCCAGCCGATCACGGTCACAGTCCGCGCGTGCAGCAAATCGCCGGCGTTGATGAATCGCCCTTCAGCCACGAAGTGATTGTTGGCTGCCGAATAATCTTCGGATACGCCGACAACTGTGTCCGGCGTCGCCGACTGACCCTTGTAAATCGCGTCCGGCGCCTGCACCCCGCTCACGTTGAACCAATAGCGTTCCGGTGACACCGCCAACATCGATGGGCATTGCGCCTTCAGCGCTACCGCATCTTCATAGGTGAGGTTCTTCCGCGTCCGCGCCTCAGGGTCACGGTCGCCCGGCCCGAACTGAATATCGTATTTCTGGAACTGCACCAGCGTCGCGCCGAACGACTTGAAGCTCTCGATGACCGTGTTGTTGAACCCTTCGATGATCGAGACCATCGCGATGACCGTGGTCACGCCGATGACGATGCCGATGATCGTCAGCGCCGATCGCAGCTTGTGCGCCATCAACGCCCCGGCGGCGAAACGAACGCTCTCGCGCGCGGCAAACAGTGAATCGAGCGTGGCCACTATTCGTACCTCAGCGCTTCAATCGGCGGCAGCCCCGCGGCGCGGCGTGACGGAAACCATCCCGCCAGCAGGCCGGTGATCGCGGCGACCAGCAGCCCGCTGATCACCAGCGTCGGCCTAACAAGCGTGGGGAGCGGAGAGAATGTATCGATCGCCTTGCTGATCAGATATCCGAGGAGCACGCCGGCCAGTCCGCCGCCGAGGGAGAGGAGGATGGACTCGGTCAGGAACTGCAACTGGATGTCGCGCTTCGTCGCGCCGAGCGCGCGGCGCACGCCGATCTCGCGCGTGCGCTCGACGACCGACACCAGCATGATGTTGGCGATGACGATCCCGCCGACGACCAGCGAGATCGAGGCGATGAAGGTCATCAACGCGAATGCCCCCGCCGAGATGTTGCGCCATAGCGCCTGCAGCGCTTCTGCGGTCACCATCGAGAACGGATCGTCGGCGCGAAAGGCCGTTCGCCGCCGCGCGCGCATGATCACGCGCACCTCATCCATCGACTTCTGCATCGCGGGGATACCTCCCTCGGCGCGAACGTAGAAGTTGAGCGAGTCCCGCCCGCCGAATCGTTTCCGGTACGCGGAGATCGGCATCCACAACTGCGTGTCCTGATCGCGCCCGAGGATCGAGCCTTGCTTGCGGAGAAGACCGATGACGCGGAATGGCGCATTGGCCACCCAGATCGTGCGGCCGAGCGGATCGACCTTGCCGAACAGCTCATCGCGCACGCCCGACCCGATGACCGTCACCGGCGCGGAGTGATGATCTTCGGTATCGGTGTAGAAGCGTCCCGCCTCGAGGTCGAGATTGTTGATCTCGGCCATGTTCGCCGTTCCGCCTTGCACGCGCACACGCGACAGCCTCTTCGCTCCGCGTTTCACCGCCTGGCCGGTGGTGTCGTTCACTCCGAGCATCGCGCAGGTGCGACATCGCTGCTGGATGCTCCGGAAGTCGTTCCAGTCGAGCTTTTTTCGCTTGACGACTTCCAGGAATTGCTCGCGGCTCGTAATGATGCCGAACTGCGTCACCACGTACACGTCCGGATTGAGCTGAAAAACTTTGTCCTGAATGTAGCTGTTCAAACCAGCGATGATCGAGACGACGGAGACGACCGTCGCCACACCGATGATCACGCCGAGAAGCGTGAGGAAGCTGCGCAGCTTATTGGTGGTCAGCGCGCCTGCGGCAATACGAATGGTTTCCAAAGTCCTGAGTCCTGAGACCTGAGTCCTGAGTTCCGCCGCCCTTACTCAGGACTCAGGACTCAGGACTCAGGACTTCTTCTCTTTCTCTTTCTGCTCTTTCACCTTCGACCCGTCGTTGATGTCGCGCAGCGCTTTGAACGGGCCGGTGATGATCTGCTGGCCTTCGCGCAGACCGCTGACAATCTCGATTGAGCTCTCGCTGGTCAGCCCGGTTTTGACGGGAATGAATTTCGCCGTGCCGTTCTGATGGAGGAAGACGCCTTCTTCGTCCACCGGCTTTCCTCCTCCTTTCCCGGGCTTCTCGCGAACGATCAGCGCCTGGATCGGAATGGCCACAACCTTTGCTCGCGTGCCGGTGATGATGTCGGCAGAGGCGGAGAATCCGGGACGCACGTCCGGCGGCGGATTCTCGACATGAATCTTCACTTCGAAATTCACCGCCTCGGTCGTGCTGCTGCCCAGGCCACCATTGCGCACGATGGGACTCGAGCCGACTTCGGTGACGACTCCGGAGAATGTCTTGTTCGGGTAAGCATCGATGGTGACGTTCGCGTGCTGGCCGACCTTGACGTTCGGAATGTCAGTCTCGTCGACCTGCATCACCGCCTCGACCACGCTCATGTCGGCAATGGTGAGCAGCTTGGTCCCGGCATTGTTCATGGTTCCGATGACGGCAACTTCGCCTTCCTCGACCGGAAGCGCGGTGACGATGCCGTCCATCGGCGCGACCATGGTTGTTTTGGACAGTGTGTCGCGCGCGGCGGCGACGTTCGCGCGGGCCTGATCGATTCGGCGCTCGGCGGATGAAACGTTTGCCTGTGCCCCGTCGAGCAACGATCGCGTGCGCTCGAGGTCGGCCAGCGGAATGATCTTCGAGTTGTAGTTCGTCTGTGCGCGCTGGTAAGTGCGCTCCGCCTCCGACAGATTCGCGCGCGCAGCGTCGCGATCGGAGAAGAGCGCCTGCAGCGAAGCGGCGGCGCTGTCTGCGGACGCGGCCAACTGCTTTTGATCGATCTGCAGCAGGAAGGTCCCCTTCTTCACCGTATCGCCCTCGCGGACGGCGAGGTTGACGATCTGTCCCATGACGTTCGCCGAGAGATCGACTTTCCGTTTGGCATCGATGCGGCCGTTCGCGGTGACCTTGCTGGTGAGGTCCATCTTCTCGACCTTGGCCATCGTCACTGCGGTGACGTCTTTTCCGCGCCGCGAGACGAATCCGGCCGTAACCAGGACAACGACCAGGAGGGCCACGATGCCGAGGATGATCTTCGTTCTGCGTTTCATGACGGGCGTGTGGATAGGTTAACGTAGATTGAAGCGCACGGTTTCACACCGTCCTTTACGTCGCGATCGCAAAATTGACGGCGGTGCGAATTTCCACCTTCTCGCCAAACCGGTCGGCCAGGGTATTGATAGCGGTTGCCTGGAACTCTCTCCACCTTTCTGGCGGGACTGAGCTCTTGATGAAACGCCCGGACAGGCTGCCGAAACGGGAGACGCTGTAATCCGCAGCCGTCATGTTCGTGATGAAGCCGACCTGCTCCGAACGAACGATGGAGAGGCCGGCCTGCCGAAGAATCGCCGCCAGCGCATCCCGACTGTGCAGGTATTCTTCATTGGGAAGTGCGCGACGGCTCGCGTCGCGCAGCCGCTCGCCCGAAACATAAGTTGCGGCGACCTCGCTCCACGCCGTCCCCACTTCGTTCTCTGACGGTCCGATGGCCCAGGACGTCAGGCCGATCGTTCCGTGTGAACGCAGTGCCTGAGTCATTTTGCCAACAGCAGAGACGCAATCCGGCAGGTGGTTTAGAACGAAGCTTGCCGCGACATGGTCGAACCTGGCCGCGAAAGGTAAGTCCAGAACATTTGCGACGGCCAAACGCCCAATCCCGCAATGCTTCGCGTGCTGCATCATCGGCAACGACAGATCGATCCCCACGACGCACAGCTGGTCGAACCGTTCCAACGCTGCCCTGCCGACGATTCCGGTACCACAAGCGACATCCAAAACGCGTTGACCCCGACGGAGTGGCAGTAGTGAAACGAAGTGCACCGCCACTGGCTGGAAAAAGTGAGGAACCATGACGCGCTCATATTCGTCGGCGATGTCGTTGTAGCGCGACCAGCTGAGATCGACGTTCATGTCAAATGACCGTTCAGCGCGGCGATCCATCGAATCTCCGGATGAAGTCGCGACGCTGCCTCCTGAAAGGCAACAGAAGAACCTTTCCGATCGTCACCTCGGAAGAATCCTCGTACGCCGGAACTCCGATCGTGATCTCGGATTGCGGCACGTTGAGAACCATCGTGCGATGGAGATGGTCCCAGACCGAAAGCAGGCTTGACCAATTGCTGTTCGTCTCTTTCAACCGGTCGGAGTGGTGGATTCCATGCATTCGCGGCGTCACGATGAGACGGACGAGAACGCGCTCGAAGCCGAGAGGAAGGCGCACATTGGAATGATGAAAAAGAATCGAAGCGAACAGGATCGTCTGCCAGAACCAGAGATGAAAAACACTCGTTCCGATGAGAAGGATCTGCATCGTCCGGTATGCGATCGAAAGCGTGAGCTCCCCGAAATGAAATCGCAGAGAGGTGGAAGCGTCGAGATCGAGATCAACGTGGTGCGGCAGATGAAATCGCCAGAGAAACGGCACCAGATGATTTGCCCGATGCCACCACCAGAGCGTGTAGTCGAGAAGTAAGATCGCCACGATCGTGTCGAAGGGCGTTTGAATCGCCACTCGATTCAGCAGACCCACCCGCTGACGCGCCGCCCACTCGGCGATGGGGACGAGCACCGGCCCCTGCAACAGTGTGAGAATCGCGAGCGAAGTGACGCCCACCGTGAGATTCCGAATGACGTGCCGCAACTTCGGCTCCAGGATCCTGCGAAGTGGCGTGACCATCTCCCATGCTGTGAAGAACAGGAATCCGCCACTAACGACGGCGATCGAGATCGCGTTTTGTGGCGATAGCACACAGCGAACGTAGATTCCGCCGATCGATTCGTCAAATGAAATGATAGAATCATTCTGATAACGATCTATTATCGATGAATCCCATTCACCTGAGAACATTCGTCGCTGTGGCCGAGCTCCGCCATTTCGCGAGGGCGGCGAGCGCCTGCAATCTTTCGCAACCTGCCGTGTCGCATCAGATCGCGCTGCTCGAAGCCGAGGTCGGCGCGCGGCTCTTGAATCGCGCGCCGAGGCGAGTGTCGCTGACGGTTGCCGGCGAGGTGATGCTCGAGGAAGCGCGACGCGTTCTGGCGGCGGTCGATCGCGCCCGTGAACGCATGCACGAAGTCACCGCTGGGGCGGTGGGCCGGATCAGAATCGGCGCGACTGCAACGCCTGGCCTGTATCTCCTGCCGGCAGTTCTAACCGAATACCGCGCAGCGCATCCGACGTTCGAGCTTGAATTTCAAATCGCATCGCTGGATGCGATTGCCGAGCGCGTCATCCGCAACGATCTGGACATGGCGGTGATCGCCGGCAAACCGCCGACGAGCGAGTTACGAACGAAGACGCTCATCAAAGACGCAATGATCGCGATCGCCGCTCCCGGCACGCCTTCGAAAGGAGTTCGTCGTGCCCTCGCCGATCAGTGTTGGATTCTGCGCGAAGAGAAATCGGCGACGCGCCGTGAGCTTGACTCATGGCTGCGTCGCCACAAAATCATTCCCGTTCGCAGCATGGTCTTCGACGGTCCGGACGCCGTGAAGCGTGCGGTGATGGCGGGGCTCGGAATCTCGATTGTCTCGAGACTGACCGTCGATGACGAGCTGGCAGCGGGCCGGCTGGTTCCGCTCGACATCGGCATCGCGTTGCCGGTCCGCGAAGTTTGTCTCATCGATCATCCGCAAAAGCACCACGGAGTCGCCTGCAGTGCAATGTTGCAGTTGTTCTCGATTCGATTCGAGAACCGGCTCAAGTAAAGTGCCGCGCGCGATCACTGCATCGGCTGACCATTCGGGAATCAGGCGCGAACTCCCGAGAGATTGACGCCGACGACACCGAACTTTCGCGCGATGGCCTCCTTCGACGTTCCACGGAAACAGTCATAGCGCTGCGTCACGTGCACATCGGAGAATCCCGCGGTGGAAAATGCGTTCACGAGCTCTGCTTCCAGCAGAGCGCCGCCGATTCAGCCAGTCCAGAGATCGATATCGCTTCGGATTGCGTCGGACAGCTCTACTCCTGTGACGACGTCCGCAATCTGCAACCGACCACCCGGTTTCAGGACACGCGCGATTTCCGCGAACGCGAGTTCCTTTTCCGGCACGAGATTGAGGACACCATTCGAGATCACAACGTCAACAGACGCATCATCGAGCGGCAGGTCCGTTGCGTCGCCTGCCCGCACTTCGACGTGCTCGAGACCAGACGCACGCGCGCCGGCGCGAGCGCGCTCGCGCATCTCGGCAGTCATGTCGATGCCGATCGCGCGACCGGTCGGACCGACTCGCCGCGCGGCGAGTAGCAAGTCGGTGCCGGCGCCACATCCCACATCCAGCACGCTCGCCCCGACAGGAATCGGTCGAATCGCATGCGGATTGCCGATTCCCGCGAAAGCGCGCGTCACATCAGTCGGCACCGCCTCGAGCTCGGCCTGGTCGTAGCCAAGCCACTCAACTGCGTACTTTGGTCCGCGATGGAAGTGAAAGGAATCCTCAGGCGCGAACACCATGCGCGAATACATGACTTGCACTTCGCGGCGCAACCTGACGCTGTCGAGATCCACTGGGCAGCTTACGGTCATGATGCCTCCCGCTGCTCAAGATAGGTACAGCTGATTGATTCGTCAAATGAAATGATAGAATCATTCCGATAACGATTGCTTATCAATGAATCCCAGCGGTCACATTGGCGACCGCGAAATGCGAAGGGTTACGCGAACGCGCAATAAGTTCGCTCCGGTAAACTTCGGGGTCATGAAATCTTCATTGCCGGGTGTGCTCGCTTTTTTCGTGACGCTCGCAGTATCAGCAGCCAATGTCCAGGAAATGCCGTCACCCGCCGGTCCGGGCGCAGGCGAGCCGTTCCTTGCCGCCGATGCCAACGGCCGCTTGATGATGTCGTGGCTGGAGCCGGTCGGCAGCACCGGAACCTTCGCTCTGCGTTTCGCGCGATTCGACGGTCAATGGTCGAAACCGCAGACCATCGTCGAAGGCAACGACTTCTTCATCAATTGGGCGGACTTCCCATCGATCGTCGGAGACACAAAGGGAAATCTGGTCGCTCATTGGCTCCAGAAAAGCGGCCCGAGCACGTACGCATACGACGTTCGATACGCGGTTTCGCGCGATGGTGGCCGGTCGTGGAGCCGATCCATGCTGCTCAACCGCGACGCCAGAAAAGTAGAACACGGGTTCGCGTCATTCGCTGCGCGACCCGAAGGAGGCTTCGCCGCTGTTTGGCTCGACGGCCGCCAGATGCCCGAGAACACCGAGGAGGGTGAGATGTCTCTTCGCTACGCGGAGATGCGGCCCGACGGAAACACAATCCGTGAGCTGATTCTCGACAAGCGAACCTGTGAGTGCTGTACGACAGCGATGACCCGTACCGGCGATGGCTTTGTTGTCGCGTATCGCGATCGATCCGAAAAAGAGATCCGCGACATCGCAGTCGCACGAGTTACCACATCGAAGGTGATGCCGCCGTCACGCCTGCACGATGACGGATGGGAAATCACCGGCTGTCCCGTGAACGGTCCGCAGATCGATGCGCGAGGGAATCGGGTTGCCATCGCCTGGTTCACGGGCGCGAAGAATCATTCGGTCGTGAATGTCGCGTTTTCAGCGGACGGCGGCAGAGTCTTCGGAAAACCGATCCGCGTCGATTCCGGATCACCGATGGGTCGCGTCGACGTTCTCCTGCTTCCCGACAACGACGCGCTCGTGGTCTGGATGGAGGGAATGGGAAATGCCGCGCAGGTGTCCGCTCGACGTGTCTCGGCTTCCGGCCGGCTCGGCCAGGTTGTCAACCTGGCGGATAGTTCCTCGGCTCGCTCTTCAGGATTTCCGCGCGCGGCGCTGATCGGAACGAAAGCGTACTTTGCCTGGACGGGACCGGGCACGCCCAAACGCGTCCACGTCGCCGGCGCGGACGTGGGCGGATTCTAAAGCACGACCCGGCTCGAATGAGGCTTCGGATTGTCGGCGATCGTGCAGGCCGTCGTCAGCAAGAAGCAAATGTCAAAGCGTGTCGATCGGTCGCCGGGCGCGAGACCCGGCGACCGTCAGCCACTCGGCGGGCATGTCGACGAACGAGCGATCAAGATCTCGGACCGAAGCACAGCCGAGAAGCTTCATCGTGCGCACGATGCCGGAACTAAGAATATTGATAGACCGCGCGACGCCTGCCCCGCCCGCCGCGCCCAGACCATACGCGTAGGCACGGCCGATGAGAACCGCGCGCGCACCGACGCAGAGCGCTTTCACGACATCGCTGCCTCTTCGAATGCCTCCATCGAGAAGGACCTCGACCTGATCCCTGGCGGCCGCGATTACTTCCGGCAGCACGCGCAGCGTCGGCGCGACACCGTCGAGTTGCCGCCCACCATGATTCGAAACGACGACCGCTGCTGCGCCATGATCGATGGCGCGACGGGCATCATCCGCTGTGTGCACGCCTTTCACAACGATCGGACCTTGCCAGGCCTCACGGATCCATTTGAAATCGTCCCACGACACCATTGACTGTTCGAGCGCTGCGCCGACATCCGCGTAGGGCATCGGGCCGTCCGTCAACACGACGTTGGGAAACTTCATCAAGCCGCCATCGCGCAGATACGCGGCAAACCAACGCGGGCGCGCGAGGAACTGGAAGAGATGAGGCAACATCTTGAACGGCGCGCCCGACACGAGCTCGCGCGTGCCGTTGCGGATGTCGCGTTCGCGCATGCCCGCGACTGGTGTGTCGACGGTGACGACCAGCGCCGAACAGCCGGCGTTTTTCGCGCGCTCGATGCCGGAGGTGGCCACATCGCGGCCTCCGATGAGATAGAGCTGATACCAGACCGGCCCGCGCGTCGCCGCTTTGACGTCGCCAACGGCGCAGCCCGCAAGCGTCGACAGCGCGTAGATCGTGCCGGCATCGCCTGCCGCGCGCGCGGCAGCTTCTTCGCCACGGGGATAAAAAAGCCGGGAGCTGCCGACCGGCGCGAGAAGAAAAGGAAGGTCGATGGTTTCCCCGAGCACGGTCGTTCGAAGGTCGACCTTCGCCGTGGCAACTGCCGAGCGAGGCCGGAGCATGACGTCATCGAACACGCGTGAGTTTTCGCGCATCGTCCACTCGGCGTCGGCGCCGCCGTCGATGTAGTCGAACACAACGCGCGGCAGACGCTTCTTTGCAGCGTTCCGGAGGTCCGCGATGTTGACCAGTGAGCCCATGTGCGCAGGCATTCTAAGGAAGAAAACTTCCACAAAAATTGACGGTGTTAACGCCGCCGCATGCGCGTGATTTCCTCGGCCGTCGTCGGCCTGCTGAAGAGATATCCCTGACAAGAATCGCAGTCGTGTTCGCGCAGAAACTTCATCTGTTCCCGATGCTCGACGCCTTCGGCGATCACCTCGAGTCCTAGGGCGTGCCCCATCGCGATGACGGCGGCAACGATCGGCGCATTGCGGCCTTCCGGTATTCCCATCAGAAATGTCCGGTCGATCTTGAGCGCGTTCACCGGCAGTTCCTTCAAGTATCCCAGTGACGAGTAGCCGATTCCGAAGTCGTCGATCGATACACGGACGCCACGCGCGCGCAACTCGCCAAACACATGGATGCTGCGCTGCAAATCGCGCAGCGCAGTCCACTCCGTGATCTCGATCTGCAATACCGTGGGCGGTACGCCGTGACGCAGGACAGCGTGGTCGATCAGCTCCAACATCTTCGGATGCTCGAACTGCCGGGGGGAGAGATTGACGGAGATGTTTGCGTTTTCCCAACCCTCGTTCAGCCAGGAGCGCGCCTGAGCACACGCGGACTCAATCACGCGTTCCCCAATCCCGATGATCGTGCCCGTCTCCTCGGCCACCTCGAGAAATGACGCCGGCAGCAGCTCGCCGCGAGTCGGATGTTGCCAGCGCACCAGCGCTTCGACGGCCGTCATCTCCTCTTTCGCGACGTTCAGGAGAGGTTGATAGCGCACCACGAACTCCGAGCGCTCTACGGCACGATGCAGCTCCATCTCCACCCCAAGGCGCTGCATCGCGCGCTCATTGACGCTGCTGTTGTGCAGATACCAGCCATTTCCGCCGGCTCTCTTGCAGGCTCGGGTGGCTGCATCGGCGGAGGCGAGAAGGCTTCCGACCTCCGTGCCGTCCTGGGGAAAAATGGCGATGCCGATGCTGGCGGTGACAAACAGCTCCTGCGTCGAAATCATGACCGGCTCTGTGGTTTTCTGCAGAAGGAGCTGCGCGACCCGAACGGTGTCCTCGACATGCCGCAGGTTCTGCGCGATGAGCGTGAATTCGTCGCCGCCGAGACGCGCAAGAGTGTCCGACGCGCGAACGCACGAGGACAGGCGGCGTCCGATCGTGCGCAACACTGCATCGCCGGTGTTGTGGCCGAGGCTGTCGTTGATTCTGCTCAGCCGATCGATGTCGATGTACAACAGCGCCAGCTGCGTCCGCAATCGACGAGCCTGGGCCAGCGCGATCGTCAGGCGGTCTTCGAACAGCCGCCGGTTGGGAAGGGAAGTCAGGCTGTCGTGATACGCCTGGTGTTCGTAGGCGACTTCGATCCGCCGGCGCTCGGTAATGTCACGCCACGAACCGACAAACCCAGTCAATAATCCGTCGAGTGCTTGTACCGCGTGCACAGTGGCTTCAACCCAGAGCGGCTCGCCCGTCGCACGCTTCAAGCGGTAGGCGACGGTAGCAGTGGTTGCGCGCTCCATGATCGCGCGCTGCAGCGACGCGGCCTCGTC
>JALYZI010000061.1 GCA_030948915.1 Acidobacteriota bacterium | reverse complement strand
GGCCCACCCTGACCCCGACGCCTGACGCCTGACAAGGCATGCCGTTCGCAGATTTCTGAGCCGTGACCATCACAAAGACTGATCGTGCCCTCGCGCTGTCCGAGCGCGCAATGCGGATGCCGGCATCGCCGATCCGCAAGCTCGCGCCGCTGGCCGACGCCGCCAAAGCGCGCGGAACGAAGGTCTACCACCTCAACATCGGTCAGCCCGACATCGAGACGCCGGCTTGTATGCGCGACCGTCTGAAGCTGATGGATGACAAAGTCCTCGAGTACTCGCCGTCGACCGGCACTCCCGATTTCCTGCGCTCGCTGCAGCGCTACTACGAGCGCCGGCTCGGCATTCCGCTCACGACGAATCAGATCCTCGCGACGACCGGCGGCAGCGAAGCGATTCTCTTCTCGATGATCGCGTGCGCGAATGAAGGCGACGATCTGATCGTCGTCGAGCCGTTCTACGCCAACTATCGGTCGTTCGCGACGATGGCCGGACTCAACATCGTCCCGGTGACGAGCCGAGGGAGGGATGGGTTCCATGTGCCGCGGAGGGATGTGTGGGATCGCGCGCTGACTCCGCGGTCGCGCGTCGTCATCATCTGCAATCCGAACAATCCCACCGGCACGGTGTACTCGCGCGAAGAGCTCGACTTGGTCGCGGAGTTCTGCCGCGACAACGGGCTCTTTCTCATCTCCGACGAGGTCTACCGCGAATTCGTCTACGACGGAAAGCGTGCGATCAGCGCGCTCGAGCTCGAGGGCTGCCAGGACTTCGTGATCGTCGTCGACAGCCTCTCGAAACGCTACAGTGCATGCGGCATCCGGCTCGGATCGCTCGTCACGCGCAGCGCGGAAGTCTACGACGCGTGCCTGCGTATGGCGCAGGGCCGCCTCTCGCCCCCGGGACTCGCCCAGTTCATCGCCATCGGCGCCGATTCCCTCGGCGACGAATACACGCGCGATGTCGTCGCCGAATATCAGCGCCGCCGCGACGTGCTCTTCGACGGTCTCACCGCAATCCCCGGCGTCTTTCTGCAGAAACCGGAAGGCGCGTTTTATTGCATCGCGAAGTTGCCGGTGGATGACGCCGAACGATTCGCCTCCTGGCTGCTGACCGATTTTCAGCATGACGGCGCCACGCTGATGGTCGCTCCCGCCAATGGCTTCTACGCGTCGCCGCTCGGTACCAGCGAGATCCGAATCGCGTACGTGCTGAAGGAAGATGACCTCCGAACCTCGATCGATATTCTCGCCGCTGCGTTACGCGCATATCCTGGCCGATGAGTCTGGAGTGCGGTGCCTTGGCGTCCAAACGATCTAGAATCGCAGGCATGAAGTACTGGTTGATGAAGGTCGAGCCTTCGGCGTACAGCATCGACGACTTCGAACGGGATGGGACGACCACATGGGATGGCGTCAGAAACTTTCAAGCGCGTAATTTCCTTCGCGCGATGCAGGCCGGCGACAAAGTTCTCTTCTACGCGTCGAGCGCCGACCCGTCGGGCGTGACCGGACTCGCCGAAGTGAGCCGGGAAGCGCGTCCCGAGCCGAAAGATCCCACCTGGTCGATGGTCGAGATCCGTTTCGTAAAGAAGTTCAAAGAGATCGTTCCGCTCGAGACGCTGAAGAAGACGAAAGGCCTCGAGAAGATGGTGGTCGTGCAAAAGGGAACGCGATTGTCAGTGCAACCGGTAACAAAACCGGAGTACGACATCGTCGCCAAGCTCGGAAAGGAGTCCTGAGTGCTGAGTCCTGAGTTCCGCGCTTCCACTCAGGACTCAGGACTCAGGACTTGGAAATCGAAGTCATTCATGCGGACATCACGCAGCTCGCCCTTGACGCCATCGTCAACGCGGCGAATACGACCCTCCTCGGCGGCGGCGGTGTCGATGGCGCGATCCATCGCGCTGCCGGGCGTGAGTTGCTGGAAGAGTGCCGGCGGATCGGCGGGTGTCCGACCGGTGAGGCGCGGATCACGCGCGGCTACCGGCTTCCTGCAAAGTATGTGATCCACACTGTTGGTCCGATCTGGCGCGGCGGAAACCACGGAGAGAGGGAGCTCCTGGCCGCGTGTTACCGCAACAGCCTCGATCTGGCGGCCGGCAGCGGCGTGCGTTCGATCGCCTTTCCTGCGATCAGTTGCGGCGCGTATGGATTCCCGATCGATGAGGCGGCGGACATCGCGGTGCGCGAGGTCGCGCGCGACGATCGCCTCGAGCACGTCATCTTTGCCTGTTTCGGCGAAGATACGTTTCAAGCGCTGGAACGCTCTTTGCGGCGGACGTCGAATGCATGACCGTCGCTGCGAGCTACTCGTTTGCGACGACCTGTTCGATCTCGCGTTCCTTCTTGCCCGGAATCTCGATCGGTCCCTGCTTGAGATCCTCGCGGATGATCAGATCGAGGAAGTAGGAACGCACGGCATCCGCTCCGCCTTCTTTGTAAACACGGCGGACATCGGCAGGCCGCAGCTTGATGCCGGTCATCGTCTGCAGGTACTGACAGAAAACGACCGCGCGCGATCGAAACGAGATGATGAGAATCGCCAGAAGGAGCAGTGCGAACGCTAACGGCATCGCCGCTGCCAGAGAAGAGATCCGGAAGAGCGAACTCGCGATGGTCATGGGGGAAGGAGCCAGAATCCTACCACAGCGCCCGGCATCGATCGTGTAATAGCGGTCGCGGAGGGAAACGAATGTCGGAAGAGCAATACGAACCGATTTCGTGCGACTACCACGACATGCTGGAAGAGGCGGCCATGCACAAGAAGCGCGTGGAGCTGGAGTTCGATCTGGAAGGTGTGACGCAGCGGGAGACCGGGACCATCGCCGATGTCTACTCCTCGAACGGTGCCGAATTCGTGAAATTCGATGTGCCGGAGGGCCTGGTGGAGATCCGGTTGGATCACATCATTTCCATGCGGCAGGCATAGCGGTAAGATCAGTGTCATGCCGAAGCCGCTCTTCTACGCCGGCACTGCCCTTTGCGTCTTTCTGGCACTGGCGGCGGCTGCCACTCTGACGCAACAGATTCAGGGCGGGCCGGTCGCGTTCATCGCCGTGCATGGCGCCGCGATGTCGAGCGGCTCGTCGGCCGGGTGGGCCATCATGATCGCGCTGGTCGCGGCGATGGCCGTGGCGGCGATTCTGATTCGGATGGCGGCGCTCCTCGCGGCGCGCAATCTGTTTGGAGCATTTCTCGCGGTCTTCTCGGTCGGAGCGGCAGTCGTCTCACTGGCATGGGTCGTATTGCTGCAGGTGCGCATGCTCGGTCTGACGCGGCGGCGCATACCGATCGGCGGCGACATCGGCGAGATGCATTTCGCGGCGGTGCTGATGCTCGGTTACTTCGTCGCGCTGAGTTTTCTCGCGCTGCGTCCGTACTTCCGCGTTCAAGCGAGCCGTTTCCTCTCGGCGCTGGTTTTCTTTCCGCTGCCGCTGTTCCTGTTGATCGTCATGCAGGAGCTCTTCGTGACGGCATCCTCCGCGCCGTTGCCTGCGACCTCGCCGGCCTCGATCGTGTTCTTCGCGGTGGTGGCGATGCTGTTCTTATCGATCGCAGTGCACTGCGTTCGCCACCGCCACATGTTCATCGAGACGACGAATCTGCGCGAGCTCCTCGAGCCGCGGATCGATCCCGCGCGCAGCGGCCGGCCGATTGGCGGCGTGGCCTTCGACGGCTAGCGCCCGAAGTCGGTCTCCGTCCAGACGAGGCATCCACTTGTTCACGACGTACAAAGTGTGGATCTGCGCGAGGATGCCCATGGCGGCGAGAATGACTCCAGCGAGAGAAGTCCGGCGCAAAGTGCCGTGAGAAACGCGGCAGCGCGGCCCCTCGAAATGGTCATGTGCTCGGAGATGTTAGCTCGCAAACGATGTCGGAACTGAAGATCGAGCTGCGCCGCCTCTTCGCGCTGGCGCTTCCACTCGCGCTGGCGGAAGCCGGGACGCAGGTGATGGGCGTCGTCGACATGGCTGTCGTCGGCCGCCTCGGCGGGCTTGAGCTCGCGGCGGCGGGACTCGCCAACGCCGTCTTCTTCGGCGTCTCCGTCTTTGGACTCGGACTGATGCTCGGCTTCGATCCGCTGATTTCCCAATCGGTCGGCGCGGGCGACGCGACCAGCGCGCGCCGCGTGATGTGGCAGGGCATCTGGCTCGCGATCCTCGCGTCGATTGCGTTGACGATCGTGCAACTCGGCGGGCCGCTGGCGTTGCACGCGATCGGAGTCCAACCCGACATCATCGGTCCCGCGACGGTCTTCCTCTACATTCGTCTGATCGGTCTGACGCCGTGGCTGATCTTCTTCGTGATCCGCGCGTATCTGCAAGCGCATCACGTCACGCGCCCGCTGGTGACGTCGATGATCATCGCGAATGTTCTGAACCTGATCATCGACATCGTTCTGGTTTTCGGATACGGGCCGATTCCCGCGCTGGGGGTCGCAGGCGCCGCGATCTCAACGGTGTCGTGTCAGTTTCTGCAGATGGCGATGGTGGCGGCTGCGGTCAGGCGGATTCCGTCGGGAGCGGTGATCGAGCGGAGATGGAATCCGATCGATATCCGCCGCGCGTTGCGAGTCGGCCTGCCGACCGCGCTGCAGGTGACGGCGGAGGTCGGCATCTTCGCACTCGTCGCGCTCCTCGCGGGGCGGATGGGCACGGTCGATCTCGCGGCGCATCAGCTCGTGATCACGCTGGCCTCGTTCACCTTCACGATCGCGCTCGGCGTCGCGACGGCGGGCTCGGTGCGCGTGGGGCTGGCAGTCGGAGCGCGCGACGCGCGCGCAACGCGAATCGCAGGACAGGCGGCATTCGTCGGCGCCGCGGTCGTGATGTCGATCGGCGCGGTGCTGTTCATTTCGATTCCGTCGCTGCTGGCGCGGCTGATCACGAATCAACCTGCGGTCGTTGCGGCCGCGATCCCGTTGTTCTTCGTCGCCGGACTCTTTCAACTCTCCGACGGCCTGCAAGCCGCCGGCATCGGTGCGCTCCGCGGCGCGGCCGATACGCGATTCGCGTTTTTCTCCAACCTCGTCGGATATTGGATCGTGGGATTCCCCCTGTCTCTTCTCCTTGGATTTCACTTGAAGATGGGCGTCGTCGGCTTATGGTGGGGATTCGTTGCGGGCCTGACGACTGTAGCGGTGCTTGTGTTTTTGCGGTTTCAGAAGCTTTCTTCGAAGGAGATCGTACCGGTTGCTGATAGAGAGAATTTCGAATTTCGAATGAAGAATTCTTAATTCGAAATTCAGGGTTCTACGATTCGTAGAGTTGCACAAGGACGTGTGCCTTTTTCACATGATCCAAAGCTAAACTGTCGATGCGTCGATGTCCTTCGTTCATCTCCACCTTCACACCGAATATTCACTCCTCGACGGCGCCACTCGTCCCGATCAGCTCGCGACGAAAGTCGCTGCGCTCGGAATGCCCGCCTGCGCGATCACCGATCACGGCAACATGTTCGGCGCGGTCGAGTTTTACAACGCGATGCGCGGCGCCGGCATCAAACCAATCATCGGATGCGAGATGTACGTCGCGTACGGTTCGCGATTCGACAAAGCGGGCGTCGAGGATCAGGCAGCCGACGCGGGATCGAACAATCACCTGATCGTTCTCGCCGCCAACGACACCGGCTATCGCAATCTCGTGAAGCTGGTGAGCGCAGGGTACACCGAGGGGTTCTACTACAAGCCGCGAATCGACAAGGAGCTGCTGCGCGAATTTCGCGAGGGTCTGATCGTCCTCTCGTCCTGTTTGAAAGGGGAGGTCTCGCAGAGTCTGGCCGGCGGCAACTACGCGAAAGCGAAAGACGCCGCGCTGCAGTACAAAGAAATCCTCGGCGCCGACAACTTCTTCCTCGAGATTCAGGACCACGGCATTCCCGATCAGCAGAAGATCGTCCCGATGATGGCCCGCCTCGGCGAAGAGGCCGGCCTGCAGCTCGTCGGCACGAACGACTCGCACTACCTCGAACAGAGCGATGCCTTCGCGCACGAAGTCCTCCTCTGCATCGGCACCGGCAAGACCCTCGGCGACGAGCGCCGCATGAAGTTCTACTCCGACGATTTCTACGTCAAGAGTCCCGACGAGATGCGCCGCGTTTTTTCGGATTACCCGGAGGCGGTCGCGAACACCGTTCGCATCGCCGATCGCATCAACACGAAATTCGACGACTCCGGATTGCATCTGCCGAAATTTCCGGTGCCGAAGGGATTCGACGCCACCGCCTACTTCGAGAAAATCGCGCGCGACGGTCTGAAGGAACGCCTCGAGGCGATGGCGCCGCTCTTCGCCGCCAAACGGAAAAAATACGAGCCGCAGGTGTATTGGGATCGCCTCGAAAAAGAGATCGGCATCATCAAAGGGATGGGCTTTCCCGGCTACTTCCTGGTGGTGTGGGACTTCATCAAATTCGCAAAGGACAGCGGCATTCCGGTCGGGCCGGGGCGAGGATCGTCGGCCGGCTCGCTGGTGGCGTATGCGATGCGCATCACGGACGTCGATCCGCTCGACTACGACCTCCTCTTCGAGCGCTTCCTCAATCCCGAGCGCATCTCGATGCCCGACATCGACGTCGACTTCTGCATGAACCGTCGCGGCGAGGTCATCGAATATGTACGCAGTAAATATGGACAAGATAACGTAGCGCAAATTATTACGTTTGGAACGATGGCCGCACGCTCCGTCGTCCGCGACGTCGGCCGCGTCCTCGGACTCCCGTACGGACTGGTGGACAAAGTCGCCAAGACGATCCCATCCGGGCCCGACACCAACCTCCAGACCGCTCCCGACGACTCGCCGGCGCTGGCCGAAGCGATGCGGAACGACAAGGAAGTCGCCAGGATCGTCGAGATCGGATCGAAGCTGGAGGGCCTCGCGCGTCACGCCGGCATGCATGCCGCGGGCGTCGTCATCACCCCCGAGCCGGTGACGAACTACGTCCCGCTCTATCGCACGACGCGCGATGAAATCGTGACACAGTTCGACATGCGCGTTGTCGAGAAGCTCGGTCTCCTCAAGATGGATTTCCTCGGCCTCCGCACGCTGACCGTCATCGACGACGCGCTCAAGTCGATCAAGCTCGAGACCGGAAAGGACGTCGACATCACCGCCATCCCGATGGAGGAGGGGGAGATCTTCCGCCTCTTCCAGGAAGGCCGCACGAAAGGCGTTTTTCAATTCGAGTCCGGCGGCATGGTCGATGTGCTCCGCCGCGCGCGGCCGACCAAGTTCGAGGACCTCGTCGCCTTCAACGCGCTCTATCGGCCCGGCGCGCTCGATGCGGGAATGGTCGACGAATACGTCCGCCGCAAGAACGGCACGTCGAAAGCGAAATACCTCGTGCCGGTGATGAAGGAGATTCTCGAGGAGACCTACGGCGTCATCGTCTATCAGGAGCAGGTGATGCAGATCGCCCAGGCCGTCGCCGGCTTCTCCCTCGGCGACGCCGACATCCTGCGCAAGGCGATGGGAAAAAAAGACAAGGCCACCATGGAGAAGCAGCGCGTCAAATTCGTCGAAGGCGCGCTGGCCAACGGATACGCGAAGGAAACGGCATCGGAGATTTTCGATTTCATCGAGCCCTTCGCGCGATACGGATTCCCGAAGGCCCACGCCGTCACCTACGCGCTCATCGCGTATCAGACCGCCTGGCTGAAGGTGCACTACCCGCTGCACTTCATGGCGGCGCTGATGACTTCCGAGATGGACCGCACCGAACAGGTCGTGAAGTTCATCAACGAGACGGCGCAGATGGGGATCAACATTCTGCCGCCCGACATCAACGAGTCGAACTACTCGTTCACGGTCGTCGGCCGCAACATCCGGTTCGGACTCGGCGCAGTCAAAGGCGTCGGGCAGAGCGCGATCGAATCCATTCTCGAAGCGCGGCGCAGCGTCGGGCGTTACACCACGCTGCATCAGTTCTGTGAGAGCGTCGATCTTCGCGCCTGCAACAAGAAAGTGATCGAGGCGCTGATCAAGTCGGGCTCGTTCGACTCATTCGGCCTGACGCGCAAGGCGCTCGTCGATTCGCTCGAGTCGGTGGCTGACAGCGCGCAGCGCGCGAGGGAGGAAAAAGAGCGCGGCCAGAGCAGCCTCTTTGGCGCGGCGGCGTCCGGCCCCGGCCGCCCGGCGGGCGAGGGCGCCCGCCACCACACTCCACCACCCGAATGGCCGGAGGAGGAGAAGCTGCGGCATGAGAAGGAGACGCTCGGCTTCTACATCACCGGCCATCCGCTGAACAAATACGCCGACGAGCTGCGCCTCTTCTCCAATGCCACCACGGAAACGCTGCATCAACACGTCGACGAAGTCGTCAACATCGGCGGCATCGTCTCGAATCTGAAGCGATCGAAGATCAAGAAGGGGCCGAACGAGGGAAAGCTGATGGCGAAGTTCGTCCTGGACGATCAGTACGGCTCGGTCGATGTCGTCGTCTTCAGCGATCTCTACGCGAAGTATTTGAAGTGGCTCGACAACGGGATTGCGGTCCTGCTGACCGCCAGCGTCAAGGACACCGGTGGTATGCAGGCCGGGCGGAGCGCGGCGCTGCAGTCGGCCGAGCAGCAGGCGCAGCGCGTTGATGACGAGTACACGCGCATCTCCGCGTACGAGATTCACGACGACGACAATCTCGAAGAAGACGAGCGCGATCCGAAAGAGATCGAGCAGGAAAAGTACGGCGACCGCAAAGACAATTTGGATCTATTTGGTGTGGCGCCCGCCACCGCACTCGCCGCCGTCGAACCCGAACCCGAACCGGAGCCCGAGTTCGCATCGCACGCCGCCGCATTCCACGAAGCTCCGGTGACGCCCGAGCTGAACGCGCTCGAGATCATCCTGCTCGACGGGATCCGCGAGAAAAAAGTGAAAGAGATCGCGCTGGAAGTGCCGTATGCACGGATGAACGAGGACGCCATCAAGCGGATGCGCGAGATCTTCGAGGACCACGTCGGCGAGATCCCGGTCAGCGTGACGCTCGTCGAAGTGCCGCGCGAGCTCGGAAAATCGGAGCTGCGCCTGCGGCTCAATCAACACTTCCGCGTGCAGCCCGGACCTGGTCTCAACTCAGCGCTGCAGCAGGTACACGCCACACCGCGCTACGTTTTCTGAGGAGGGAGACTATGGCCGAGACACAGACGTACGCCACGCACCGACGCTGGGTGCCGTATTTTCATTTCTTCGCTCTGCCGGTTCTGGCGCTCAATGTTCTCGTGCAGATCTACTACCTCTACCGGAATCCTTCCGTTTGGACCGTGTGGGGGCTCGTGGTCTCCGGTGCTCTGGTGGCGCTACCCTGGGCGATCCGGAGCATGGTCACGACGGCGCAGGATCGCATCATCCGACTGGAAGAGACGCTGCGATTGCAGCGCTGCCTGCCGGCGGACATGCGCGGCCGCATCGGTGAGTTGACGACCGGTCAGCTCGTCAGCTTGCGCTTCTGCTCCGATGAAGAGCTTCCCGAGCTTACGCGCTCGGTCCTCGGCGGCGAGTTGAAGAGCCGCGAGGACATCAAGCTCCGCATCAAGAGCTGGCGGCCCGACACGCTGCGAGTCTGATGGCCGCCGACGATCTCGTCGAGCTCACCAAGTTCGGCCACGTCCACGAGGCGGAGCTTGCGATCTCGACTCTGGAGGCCGCCGAGATTCCCGCGGTGCTTCGCGACTCTTCTTATGGCGGGATTCGAGTCGAGACGCTGTCATCGGGCATCACCGTGTTGGTGCGCCGCGATCAACGCGACGCCGCCCTTCAACTTCTCGGGTCGTCAGCGGAGCCGCGCGGCGTCGATATTGACGCAACCTTCGGATGTGCCGGTTGCGGCCGCATCCTGCCGAGTCCCACGGCAGTCTGCCCCGAATGCAACGCCGACGATTACCTGCCCGTGCTCGATCCGATGCGAACGAAAGCCGCGGTCGGCAATCTCAAGGTGATCGTGGTCCTCGGCACGCTGGCGCTGATGATCCTCCCGGTGATTTTCAGCCGCCTCGCCGAGATTCGCACAGACGTGTGGGTCGTTGTCGCGTACGTCCTGGTCGGTCTCGCGGCCGTCGTGTTTCTGTTCAAGGTTCTGGCGTCAGGCAGCGATCAGCGGCTGTAACGCCGGCGGGCAGCCGGCGTCACTGCATCTTCGCGTTGAACCAGCCTACGAGCCGCTTCACGATGTCGCGGCGATGCTCGAGCTTGCGGATGTTGTGGCCCTCGTCGGGATAGACCACGAGTTGCGTGTCGACGCCATACGTCTTGAGCGCGTGCCAGAACTCGAAGGACTGCGGCGCGGGACATTCGCCGTCACGTTCGCCGACCAGGACCAGCGTCGGAGTCTTCGCATTCTTGATGAACGTGATGGGCGCGCTCTTCGCGTAGACCGCCGGATCGTCGTACACCGATGCGCCGAAGTACGGGATCATCCATGCGTCGATGTCGTTCTCGCCATAGTAGCTCTGCCAGTTCGCGATTCCCGCGCCGGCGACCGCCGCGCGAAATCGATTCGTCTGCGTCACGGTAAACATCGTCATGAAGCCGCCGTAGCTCCAGCCCCACATGCCGACGCGATTGGGATCGATCGGATTGTCCTTCACCACTGCGTCGATACCGGTGAGGACGTCGCGCAGATCGCCGTAGCCGAAGTCTTTGACGTTGGCGCGCGTGAAGGCCTCCCCCTGACCGTAACTGCCGCGCGGATTCGGCATGAAGACGAAATATCCGGCCGCCGCAAGTCCCGCATTCTGCTCCCGCGGGAAGGTGGCCAGCGCTGCCGATGCCGGGCCGCCGTGAACGTTGACGACCATCGGATATTTTCGCGACGGATCGACGTTCGCCGGCGCGAGCAGCCAGCCCTGCACGTCGAAGTCGTCACTGTGCCAGTGAATAGATTTGGCTTCACCCCACGCAGGTTTGATGTTGTTTTCGTGCGTGAGCTGATGCCAGTCTCCGATCGGTCCGACCCACACTTCCGGCGGATGGCGAGGACCGGTGTGAATCACCGCGCTCGTGCGGCCGTCGCCTGCCACCGATGCGCCGATCAACCCGGTGGCGCCGACCACGGAGTTGCCGCGCCGCAGGACTTCCGTTGTTCCGTCCAGGTTCAGACGCACCAGCGCTGCTTCGCCGCTGACGTTTTCACCGAGAAGAAGCGACGCGGGCGACAGCCACTCGAAGGAGGTGACTGAGGCTTTGAGATTCGGCGTGAGATTTCGCGGTGAGCCGCCGCTGGCCGGCACGACGTAGAGATCGCCGCCTGTCGATCCCTCATCGCTCATCAGTCCCTCGATGAACGCGATCTGCGAGCCGTCGGGCGACCATCGCGGATTCGCGATCTGCAGCTCCGGCTTGTAGACCGGCTTCATCGTTGCGGCCTCGACGTCGACGACCTGCAGTTGCGCGATCCAGTAATTGTTGTCGCCCGATCCCGGCGCCGCTTCCGCTGCCATGTGTTTGGAATCGGGCGCCCAGTCGAAGTGATAGACGTACATGTCGGCCGGCGTGACGACGCGCAGCTTCTGCGTCGCGATGTTGACCACCGCGATGCGCTGCTCGTCGATCGTTTCCTCGATGACGCCGATCGCGCGCGACATCGCCACCAGCGGTCCCGCTGCGCGCTTCGCGTTTTCAATGAAGAGAAACGCGACCGACTTTCCGTCCGGCGACCAGCGCGGTTCCGCGATGTTGCCGCTGACCTTCGTGAGTTGTTTTCCGTCGACGAAGATCTGCTTCTTGTTGACGTACGCCAGCGACTTCGAATCCGGCGTCCAGGCGATCCCTTCGTCGTCGCCGGTCGTCAGCTGCTTGCGATGCGTGCCGTCGACGTCCGAAGTCCAGATCCCATGATCGCGCTCCGACCACGCCACGTGCTTGCCGTCGGGCGAGATCGCAACTTCGTGGAAGGTCCGGACTTTGAAGATTGCGTCGTCGGGCTGTTGGGCGAACGCGGTGGCAGCGACTAGAGCGATGAACAGATGGCGCATCGCGGGATTGTAGAAGAAATTTGGAATTTGGAATTTGGAATTAAGAATGAAGAAAGGGCGGGTTGCAATTCTGAATTCTTCATTCCAAATTCCAAATTCCAAATTCAGATTTTCACTTCGCGGCCCGCAAAAACTCCCTCGTCTGCGCCGCCGGCATGGGCTTGCTCAGTAAATACCCCTGCATGCGATCGCATCCCTGCTTCTTCAGAAACTCGTACTGCTCTTCGGTCTCGACGCCTTCCGCGATCACTTCCAGACGCAGCATGTGCGCGAGGTTGATGATGTACGAGACGATGGCGGCCGCCGATTCCTCGCCGGTGACGTCGCGCACGAACGCCTGATCGATCTTGATGGCGTCGATTGGAAATCTCTTCAGATAGATGAGCGACGATTGTCCGGTGCCGAAATCATCGATCGCGATCCCGATGCCTTGCCGCCGCATCTCGCGGAGCACCTGCATCGTGAGATCGATGTTCTGCACCGCCACCGATTCGGTGATCTCGAGCTGCAGCATGTTGGCCGGCAATCGGTTGTCGCCCAGTGCGCCCGCGACGATCTCCGCGAAACTCGGCTGCTGCAGCTGCGGCGCGGAGATGTTCACGTTCATGCGCAGATCGCTGAAACCGGCGTCGTGCCATTCGCGCAGTTGCTCGCAGCTCCTGCGAATCACCCATTCCCCGATCGGCACGATCAATCCCGTTTCCTCGGCCAGGTGGATGAATTCGACCGGCTCGATGACGCCGCGTCCCGGCTCGTTCCATCGCAGCAGCGCTTCGACGCCCACGATTTTTCGCGAGGTGCCGGAGTAAATCGGCTGGTAGTAGACCTCCAGCTCCTTCCGCTCCATCGCATGATGGAGGCTTTGCTCGACCGCCAGCCGCCGCACGTATTTCTCGTTCATGCTGGCGGTGAAGAGCTGCGCCTGATTGCGGCCCAGCTCTTTCGCGCGATACATCGCGCTGTCGGCGCATTTCAGCAGCGTCTCGACGTCCTCGCCATCGGCGGGGAAGAGGCTGATGCCGATGCTGGCCGTCACGAACAATTCGTGTCCATTGACGCGGAAAGACTTCGCCAGCGACTGCAGGATTTTTCGCGCGATCGCGAAGATCGCGTCGGTGCTGTTGGTGTCGTTGAGAAGAATGGTGAATTCGTCGCCGCCGAGCCGCGAGATGGTGTCGGAGGCGCGGATGGATCCCTGCAATCGCGCGGCGACCTCCGAAAGAAGTCCGTCGCCGACGGAGTGCCCGAGTCCGTCGTTCACGAGCTTGAAGTGATCCAGATCCAGATACATCACCGCGATCCCGCGGCGATGGCGTTTCGCCTGCGCAATCGCGTTCACGACGCGATCGCGGAACAGAAGTCGATTCGGAAGTCCGGTCAGTGCGTCGTAGTACGCCTGATATTCGAGCTGCTTCTCGGTCGCTTTACGCTGTGTGATGTCGCGATAGTTGACGACCACCGCCTTCACGCTGCTGTCGTGGAGAAGATTCTGGCCAAACGCTTCCAGCCAGATCCACGTTCCATTCTTGTGAAGGAATCGCAGCTCGGCGTGCGCCTCGCGGTTGGCGGTAGCGGCCAGCTCGATGAAGACTTCGCGCGCCGCCTGCCGGTCGCGCGGATGAATGTATCCAAGAAAACTGGTCCCCATCAATTCGCGCTCGCTGTATCCGAGGAGGCGTTGGGTCGAGGAACCGACATAGGTGAAGGCCAGATCGGAATCGAGAAGCGCGACGCCGCTCCAGCTCTTCTCGACCAGCGCGCGGAATCGCTGCTCACGCTGCTCGAGCTCGACCAGCGCGCGTTTGCGGTCGGAGATGTCGCGGATGAACGCGGTGTAGCTCTGGTCGTCGCCGCTGCCGATCGGATCGATGATGACTTCGACCGGGAACTCCTGGCCGTCCGCGCGCCGCGCGACGCTCTCGAAGCGTCTTCGCGGAAGTCCGCTGGCGATCGCTTCCAGGAGTGAGGGCAGGAGATCGCCGGGAAGCGGCTTGCC
The DNA here is from genome assembly GCA_030948915.1 of Acidobacteriota bacterium. Classification (GTDB taxonomy): domain Bacteria; phylum Acidobacteriota; class Thermoanaerobaculia; order Gp7-AA8; family Gp7-AA8; genus Gp7-AA10. The sequence continues at coordinate 29,772 of JALYZI010000061.1, read as the reverse complement.
GACGACATCGCGCGCGCGAAGTCCGAACGCCACTTCGGCCTGCGGATTCCACTCGATGACGTTCGTCTTGCTGTCGATGCTGATGACGGTGTCGAGCGTCGAGGCGATCAATTGCTGAAAGCGCGATTCCGATCGCCGCCGCGCGTGTTCCGCGCGTGCGCGTTCCACCGCTTCGCCGAGGAGGTTGGCGACCGACTTCAGAAAAGCGATCTCGTAGTCTTCGAACGTGCGCGGCTCGCTGGAGTAGGCGAGGACCGCGCCGAAAACCCCGCTGGCAGTCGGGATCGCGACGCCGATGCCGCTCTTCACGTGATGAAAATCGCGAAGGTGCGAGCACTTGAAGCGCGTCTCCTGTTCAAGGTCGGAAAACGTTACTGGATTGGATGCAACAATGACATACATCGATATTGCTTCGTCTTCCTCGTCGTCGCGCGTGCAGTGCACGAATGTCGTGTTGGTGCCGAGTGCTGCGCGCACGACCACCCGCCCGCCCGGCATGACTTCGAGCGCGCGGCAGTGATCGATGCCGAGGGTCATTTCGACGAGCGCGCAAGCCTGGCCGATGAGTATGTACGGATCGACACCCGTGAGCGCGGCCTGGCCCAGCTCGGCAATTGCCGTCTCCTGGCCGTTGCGCGCGGCGATCTCGGCGCGCAGACGCGCCAGCTCGGCCGCCGCGGCTTTGGGATCGGCAGCTCCGCCGAGGAGTTGAAACTGTTGTTTCTGCTCCGCCATCTCTCTGCCCAGCTCCGTTGTTGCAATCAGGTTAACACCCTTGACCCTGGAACTGGTTCGAGGGTCTATCTTGTGGACATGACAACCGGCGAAGTCGCGAGAGCATGCGGAGTCAGCGCGGACACCATCCGCTATTACGAGAAACACGGCGTGATCTCCTCGGCCCGCTCGGCCAACGGGTATCGCGCGTATCCCGACGATGTCGTGCGGCGTGTCGCGATTCTCCGGCGTGCGCTCCGGATCGGGTTTTCGGTCGAGGACGTCGCGGGATTTTTCCGGCAGCGGAGCGCGGGACAACCACCCTGCCGCAAAGTGCGCTCGGCCGCGCAGGCGAAGCTCGAGGAAATTGATAACCGGATCGCGGAGATGATCTCACTGCGCGATCACCTCGCAGCACTTCTCATCGACTGGGATCAAAAACTCGCCGGCGGTGAACCGGCACATCTATTGGAGACATTATGATCATCACATTTCTGCTGTTGCTTCAAATGTCGTGTCCCGATCACGCCGAGCATGCGATGGGCTTCTCGCAGTCGGCCAGCAAGCACACCTTTCGATTGTTCAGCGACGGCGGCGCGATCGAGGTGCGCTCGAGCGATGCCGCGACTGTCCAGGCGATCCGGCAGCATCTACGGATGATCGCGAAGGATTTCGCGGCCGGCGATTTCGCGAAGCCGTCGGCGGTCCACGATCAGATGCCCGACGGCGCGGCGACGATGAAGGATCTGCGCGGAGAGCTCCACTACGAGTTCAGCGAGATCGAGTCGGGCGGGCGGGTGAGGATCGCGACGAAGAATGCGCGAGCGCTCGAGGCCGTGCATCAGTTCCTGCGTTTTCAAATTCGCGAGCACAAGACCGGCGACAGCGATCACATTTCGGACTGAGCTTCGTCGGCGTAGCACCACAGCCACCGCTCACCCGGCTCGAACGAGCGAATGACTGGATGTTTCGTCCGGTGATAGTGCTTCGTCGCGTGCTTGTTTTTCGACGAATCGCAACACCCGACGTGGCCACACTCGAGACACAGCCGCAAATGCACCCAGCGGTCGCCGATGGCCAGACACTCCTCGCATCCGTTGGGAGTGTCGGCTTTGCGCTGAAATTGTTGCGGCGTGATCGCGCGGAGATGCTGGCAGAGGTCCATTGGCGCGCATCGTAACAACTAAAGGTGAGCGGCATCACGAGTTCGTGATGTAAGTACTTCTATCCTGAATTGAATCCACGGGGCACGAATTCAAATTCGGGCGACCCTTCCTGCAGGTTTCGATCGGCGGCCGCGAGGTTGCCGATTTTCTTGTGTCAACGCGACACCGACGTCGCGTTCACCGTCAGCCGCAAGCTACTTGTAAAACTCCGCGACGCCCCCGTGATGCGAGCACGCGCCTCGATGGATCTTAGAGTAGCTGAGAGTCCCGTCCTTGCACTTGGCGGTGGCGTTGCCGGCATTTTCCCGGGAGCTCGTCGTTCGGGCGCGCGGCTCGTCGTTGGTAGTTTCGTTCGAAGTCGGCATGGGAACAGTCGTCTCGTCGCCGCCAAGCCATGTGCGTACGCCGCCGTGTCTCGAGCACGCTTTTTGTTGGGTCTTCGCGGTGGAATACGTTCCGTCCACGCACTGTGCCGTCGCGTTTCTCGGCGCGCGCGATTGCCTGCCGACTGGCGCGGATGCCGAGGTCTGCCCGCCAAACCATCGATCGACGCCACCGTGTCTCGAGCACGCGCCCTGTTCCGTTTTCGCCTTTGAATACGTGCCGTCCTTGCATTGCGCGGTCGCGTTTTTCGGAGCGCTCGTCGTTGTTTTTCGCGGTGCGGATGTCGAGGTCTGCGCACCAAACCATCGATCGACGCCGCCGTGTCTCGAGCACGCGCCTTGTTCCGTTTTCGCCGTCGAATACGTCCCGTCCTTGCACTGCGCTGTGGCGTTCCCTGGCTTCGAGGCCGCCGCTGCCGGCAAGCTGAAAAGCACCGCTGCAGCGATGCACAAAGCTGAAATCCGATTTCGCATCGTTCGCATGTCCACCTCCGTCAGGTGGTTCGCATCGCAAGAATGATTCCCGGTAGCCGAGTGTGCTGCGAGGTCTTAGAACGTAACCGTCGCTACGATCGTGTCCTGGTAGTTGAGTCCGGAGCCCGTGCCCGCCTGCACATCCTGTCCGGCAGCGATGCGGCCGTACGCCGTCGCGGTCATCGCCGTGTTTTTCGAAGCCGCGGGTCCGAGGGTTACGGTGTTCGTGTTGTTCCAGATTGTGGTGTGGACCGAATCGGAGTAAAGCTCGTACGTCAGGAAGTTCGAGCCCGCGCCAGTGTCCTTCATCCGCCGGGTCGCGCCGGACGCGTTGATGCCAAGGTCGAAGGAAAGGACCCCGCTGCTGCCTTTGGTGCAGTTGATCGAGACCGTTCCACTCTGATCGAGCGGCGATGCCGCAAACGGGTCGTAGGCACCGAAATCAATGGCAAACGCTCCGATCGTGCATTTCGGCGCAACCGCTGCCTTGATGTTGTTGGCATTCGTGGTCACCGCAGTACCGGCAAAGGCTGAGGTCGCCACTATGAACGAGAGAGCTGCGAGGAACCGAGCTGAGCTTTTCATTTCCCACCCTTACGAAGATTTATTTGGAGTTATCGACACGCGGTAACAATTTGGAGAGTTCGATATTCCGATGAGCGCGAGCGCGCGTGGCATGCATCTCACATGTTGACATGTGCCGCACATGAACATACGCTGGCCGCATGGGAAAGATGATCCAGCTTCGCAACGTTCCGGACGAGCTGCACCGAAAGCTGAAGGCCCGCGCAGCCATGGCGGGAGTGTCGCTGTCCGACTACCTCTTGCGCGAGGTCCGGAAGTCAGCGGAGCGCCCGACACTCGATGAACTGCTGGAGCGGCTGAAGAGGAGGACTCCCGTCGAGGTCAGCCAATCGGCGGCGGAGATCCTGCGTGCGGAACGCGAGCGCCATGGTCGTCGTTGACGCCTCGGCTGTGGTTGAGATCCTCTTGAACCGCGCGATTGGTTCGCGCGTACGAGAGCGGCTCTTCCATGGCGGCCAGACGATCCACGCGCCGCAGCTGATCGATATTGAAGTTCTGCACGTCATCCGCAGATACAACCGGAAGCATGAAATGACCGACGCCAGCGCGGAAGACGCGGTCGCAATCTACAGCGGTCTTCCGATTGAGCGCCATTCGCACGAAGTTGTTTTGCGGCGCGCATGGGAGCTGCGTTCGAACCTCACGGCTTACGGGGCCGCATATGTGGCGCTGGCGGAGCTGCTCGATGTACGCCTCGTCACCACCGATAAGCGCCTGGCGAAAGCGGCGCCTCACGTGGCGGAACTCATACAATAGCCGGTCGTGGAAGCCTTCTCCTTACGACCGCGCGAGGTCTTCGATGAGTTGAAGAAGACCGTCGTCGGTCAGGACGACGCCATCCGCGAGATCTCGGTCGCGCTGGTCAAGCATCTGGTCGGGCATCCCGCGCCTAACATCCTGCTGGTCGGCAACTCCGGATCGGGAAAGACGACGCTCATGCGCGCGGTCGAGCAGTTTCTCGCCGGCCGTCCCGATCTCGCCGAATACGCGAACCTCATCCGCATCAACGCCAATGTGCTGGCCGAGGAGAGGCAGGGATACGGGAGGGCGGTGCTGACGCGGCTGTTCGCGAACGCCCGCAAGATCTTCGGTCCCGACACGCCCTTCGAAGTCCTCCGCCATTCCGTCGAGCACGGGATGATCTTCATCGACGAGGTCGACAAGATCCGCGCCGACGTCCGCGGCGAGCCGAACGTACGCGGCATCGTCGCTCAGGAAGCGCTCCTCACTCTGATGGAAAACGAAAACGTCGAGTTCGAGGCCGATGAGAAAACGCACGCCATCAACTCGTCAGGAATTCTCTTCGTCGCCGGCGGCGCGTTCGAAGAGCTGTACGACAGCGTCCTCCGCCGCGCGACCATCGGACAGGATGTCGCGCCTCTGAAGCCCACCGTCGTGGTCTCGGCCTCCGGCGAAGTGCGCGAGGAAATGCCGTTCCATCTCGGCGATTACCTGAAGTACGACGATCTCTTTCGCTACGGAATGACGCCGCAGTTCGTGTCGCGATTCGAATCGATCATCGTGCTCAACGATCTGGGCGAGCCCGATCTCGCGCGCATCTTCGTCGAGCCCGATCGCTCGATCTTCCGCACGTCCCGCGCGTATTTTGAAAGGTTCGGCATCGACCTGCAGATCACGCGTGGCGCGCTCATCGCCATCGCCTGGGACGCCGCCCGCCAGAAACGCCTGGGCGCCCGCGCGCTGCGCGAGACCTTCCGGCGCGTGATTCGCACTCTCGAGTTCGAACCGGCCTCGCAGAACGGCAAGGTGATCACCATTGACGAGAATATGGTGAAGCAGGCGATCGCGGGACGGGACAGCGGCACGGCATCGAAGCGATGACCGATCAAAAGACTTTCTTCTCCAAACTGAAGCGCGGCCTCTTCATGACTCACACCGAGATCATCGAGAAGGTCAAGGAGTCGATGACGCCCGACCTGCCGATCGGCCGCTCGGCGATCGATGGCCTAGAGGAGGGTTTGTTAGGCGCGGATGTCGGCGCGGAGCTGACCGGCGCGATTGTCGACCGGCTCGAGCAGCGCGTCCGCGATGAGAGCATTCGCAGTATGGATCGGCTGACCGCCGTCCTCCGCGAGGAAACGCGCGCGCTGATTCCGCAGCGTGAAGCCGGGACGATCGACATCACACGCGCGAAACCATTCGTCATTCTCGTCGTCGGCGTAAACGGCACGGGCAAGACCACCACCATCGCGAAGCTCGCGCAGCGTTGGACGGCCGAGGGCAAGAGCGTGTTGTTAGGCGCGGCGGACACGTTCCGCGCGGCGGCCATCGAGCAGCTGCAAATGTGGGCCGAGCGTATCGGGGTCGAGATGGTCAAGCACAAGGCGGGATCGGATCCCGGCGCGGTCGCGCACGACACTGTGGCGGCCGCGAAGTCGCGCGGAACCGACGTCGTCATCATCGACACCGCCGGACGCCTCCACAACAAAGCGCATCTGATGCAGGAGCTCTCGAAAGTGCGCCGCGTGATCGAGAAAGAGCTTCCTGGCGCGCCGCACGAAACGCTTCTCGTCATCGACGGAACGACCGGCCAGAACGGCGTGAGTCAGGCGGCAGCTTTTCTCGAGGCCGCGAACGTGACCGGCATGGTGGTGACGAAATTGGACGGTACTGCGAAGGGCGGCGTGATCCTTTCGATCATGCGGCAGTTCGACATCCCCGTGAAATTCATCGGAGTGGGGGAGAGCGCCGATGACCTCATCCCGTTCGATCCCAACGCATACGTCGACACGCTCTTCGAGTAGGGTCAGGTCTGGAAAATCAACTTAACGGGCGAGTGTTCGTGCTATCCTGACCCGCCCACACGAACCATCGCGCTCCTCCCGCGCGTCCGCTTCCGTTTTCCTCCATGTCCCGTCCGTTGCGCCTCGAATTTCCGGGTGCGATCTGGCATGTCACGACCCGTGGCAACGAGAAACGCGACATCGTTCGTGATGACGACGATCGCCGCCGCTTTGTCAGCCTTCTCGCTCATGCGGTGTTGGAGCGCCACTGGCTCCTGCACGCGTGGGTCTTGATGTCGAATCACTACCACCTGCTGCTGGAGACCCCCGAGGTCGGGTTGTCGAGGGGCGTGAAGTGGCTCAATGAAATGTGCGCGATGACCTTCAACGAAAAGTACGAGCGCGTTGGCCATCTCTTTCAGGGACGATTCAAAGGGATTCTCGTCGAGCGCGAGGGTCACCTTCTCGAGCTGCTGCGCTACATCGTCCTCAATCCGGTTCGATGCGGCGCCGTGCAGTTCGCCGGCGACTATCCGTGGAGCAACTACCGGGCGACCGCCGGTCTCGAAACGCCACCGCCCTGGCTGGAAGTCGAATGGACGCTTCGCCAGTTCGACCCCGACCGCGCGACGGCCCAGGAGAGTTATCGCCGCTTCGTCGCCGACGCCCGAGGAGCTTCTTACAATCCGTGGGAATCGCTCGTCGGGCAGATTTACCTCGGCGGTACCGATTTTTGCGAGAGGGTGCAGGCAATGGTCAAGAGCAGGGTGCGAAGCCAGGAGCATCCCGACCGGCAGCTGCGTCTGGTAAGGCCGTCATTCGATGCGGTCGTGACCCTGGTTTCCGAAAACTTCTCCGTGAAACCGGATGCGCTGAAGCGCAAATCGCACATTCAGGCCAGAAAGGCGTTAGCCATGCTCGCGGCCGACGAAGCAGGTTTGCAGCTTCGATCGATCGGCGAGTGGATGGGCGTGAGCGATTGGGCTACGTCGAAGATGCGCCGCGCCGGCCGCGAGCTGTACGAAACCGACAGGGGTTATCGCGAAAAGATCGACCGGATCCTGGACGCCTTAAGTTGATTTTCCAGACCTGACCCTACTTCTTACAGGTCTCCTCATCGAGCTTTTTCCAGCCGCCGGCGCTGTCGGGCATCGAGAACGCGTGCGAGATCTGGTTGTCGCCGCTGCGCGTGAAGCTGTCGCGGCCGTTCATCGTCATCGCTCCCATGTGGCTGGGACCTTCGAACGCGAGCGTGTCGCCGCTCCATCCTGACGACTGTGTCACCGAGTAACCGCCCATGTTGTCGACGCTGCCCGCGACCAGCTTCTTCTGTCCTTCATCCCAACCCCAATATGCCACGACCGAGTACGGATTCGGATTGCGGCTGTTCTTTTCCTCGGTGTAGCGCACCTCCAGCCACTTCGCATTCAAGATCCACTTTCCCGTCACGGTGGCCGTAGTCGAATGCTCGGGACCCATCTCGGACGCGAAGGTCTTGCCTGAGCACTTCCAGGTTCCGACGAATGTCGAAAGCGACTTGAGTTGATCGGTCGCCGACTGCGCGAATGCCGTGGTGGCGATGAGTAACAAAGGTGCGATGAATTTCACGATGGTCCTCCTCTTTCAATTGCGATATCAGCTGCGTTGGCCAGCGGGATTCTACGCAACTCGGCAGGAGGAAGCTTGATTTTCGTCGAGCGGTTTCCGCCGCCGACGATGACGTAGTCGTTCGCCAGGATGCGGTTATCGATGTAAAGCGGAATCGAGTCCGGAAGTCCAAACACTGTGACGCCGCCAATTGCCTGTCCCGTAACGGCTTTTGTCTCATCAGCCGAAGCAAACGACAGGCGTTTGATGCCCATCAGTTTGCTGACGGCGTGGTTGACGTCGAGTTTCGTCGTCGCCAGCACGAGGCAGACGGCGTACTGTTTCGGCTCGCTCTTCGAGGCGATCAGAATCGCATTGGCCGCGTGATCGCGCGGAATGCCGTAGTTCGCGCAGAAGACGTCGGTGTCGGCGAATTCCGGATTGCAGTCGAGCACTTCGCATTGAACGCCAAGCGTTTCGATGGCGCGCGCGACGCCGGAATCTAGTTCCGACATGGCAGATCCAGGCGGCTGACTCGGTCCGCGACGATGTGCACCGCGCAACCTTCGAGGTGATATTCGCCGGGCGGGAGGCCGAGGAATCCGTAGAAGCCGCTGCCGTCGGTGGTGGTGCTGCGGTGGACATTGTCGGAGTCGATTGTGACCGCCGCGCCATCCTGGTGCGTGTATCCCATCAAGCTTCCGCGCATTGCAGGATGCTTCGTGGGCGGTGCGGCGTCTTGCGAAAAAATCGCTGATGTGCGCGGGCTCTCGAATCGCAATTTGCCGTTGGCATCGCGACCACTCGAGACCGCGGCCGCGAAGTCTTCGTTAGGCCGCTTCGGTGTGAATTTGCCGGGCGCGGAAAGCGAGTATGGGTTGCGCCGCACCGCGGTGTTCGTGCTGTTGTCGGCGGTCGACCATGGCGCGGTGTCGCCGACCGCGAACATCAGGATGCCGTCCGCGCCTGCCGAGCGCGCGCGACGTCCCTGTCGCAGCGTGCCTTCGATGCCGTTCATGTACGCGCCGATTCCTGCTACCGCCAGGCGGCCGTTCTCGTGCGCTGTCGCAGTCGTGAATTTCAACCAGTCGTCGAATTGCGTCCGCTCGCGCGCGACGTGTTCGCGTTTGTAGAGCATCGGGCTCGCGACGTCGATGATCCCTTCGCGCAGCCACACGTCCCAGTCCTGGAAAACGTGATTGTAGGCATCGGTCTCGTGGAATCCGCCGCTCGCGCGCGGCCCGCCCGCCCAGGCCACCAGCGCCGCCGAAACGATGATCGACGGCTTCATGGCGGTGGCGTGGAGATAGAAACGGCGGACGAATTGCGTCACCTGATCGCGGCGCCACTGGTCCCACAACGCGTCGTTGCTGCGCGGACTGCCGTCGGCGTCGAGTTTCGCCTGATCGCCGTAGCGCGCCTTGAAACGCGCGACGCTGACGGCGTTGTATCCGACATTCGATCCGCCGTTGCGATCCGTGGGCGACTCGGGATAGCGGATGCGATCGAGGTGCAGGCCGTCGACGTCGTATTTGTTGATGAGATGGAGGAGCACGTCGATCGTGTAGGTCGCGGCATCGGGGTGGCCGAGGTCGATGTACCAGTCTTCGCCGTGGCGCTGGCCGCCGTAGCTCGTTCCTCGCATGTTAGGCGGAATCGAACGCGTCGCCCACTGCTGCGGGCCGGCATACGGCCGATTGTTCGCAGCGTCCCACACGTGTTGGAGAAAAACGTGTTTCGGATCCTTCGGGAGCGCGATCAGCGGATCTCCGCGGAACACCGCGCCGACGATCACGAATGCATGCACCTGGATCGCCTGCGCGTGCGCCTGTTGGATCAGGTACTCGAATGGATCGAACGTCCATCGGCCATTTGCATCCGGCTCGCCGACACCATCGACTTCGGTGAGCGGCTCTTTCGAGTCGAGGTACCACGAGTCGCCGCGGCGGCGCACTTCGACGAACAGCGCGTTGGCGTGACTCTGGACCGCGACATCGATGACGCGATCGATGTCGTGATGTGTACCGAGGGGGGTGTGGAAGGTGTCGACCCAGTAGGCGCGGTATTCGTCGGCGCGAGCGCCGAGGGCGCAAAGAGCGAGGGCGATCAGGAGCAGGCGCTGCATCGTCGGCCGTCGGCCGTCTGCCGTTAGCCGCTCGGCGAACGGCCAACGGCGAACGGCGAACGATTTCATGTCATTGTAAACGGATGGCCACGAAACGCCCGATCAAAACTCTCGAGCGCGTGCTTTCGAAGGCTGGAATCGGGTCGCGCACGGAAGCGCGCAAATGGATCGCGGGCGGGCGCGTGAGCGTCAACGGTCGCACTGTTCGCGATCCCGATCATTGGATCGATCTGCAACGCGATCGCGTCGCGTTCGACGGCAAGCGGCTCGGAAAAACCGAGCGTGTCTATCTTCTTTTCTACAAACCGAAAGGCTACCTGACGACGTATCGCGATCCGCAGGGCCGGCCGACGATTTACGATCTGCTTCCGAAGAAGCAGTATCTCTTTCCGGTCGGGCGACTCGATCTCGACACCAGCGGACTTCTCATCCTGACCAACGACACCGCGTTCGCGGAGCGCCTGACGAATCCGGATTACAAAGTGCCGAAGACGTATCTCGTGAAAGCATCCAGGCCGATGACGGATGACGATCTCGACGCGTTGCGACGCGGCGTGGAGCTGCGTGACGGACCGACGCGGCCGGCAATCGTGAGCCGGCTGACGACGAGCAAATTCGAGATCACGATCACCGAGGGCCGCAATCGCCAGGTGCGGCGGATGGTCGAGCTTCTGGAGGCGAAAGTGCTGAAGCTCGTGCGAGTGGCGATCGGGCCGATACGGATCGGCCAATTGAGAATCGGGGCGGCGCGAGAGCTCACGCGCGCGGAGGTGAAAGTCCTGAGTCCTGAGTCCTGAGTCCTGAGTGTTCGAATCGAGCGGAGCCTCAGGACTCAGGACTCAGGACTCAGGACTCAGGACTCAGGACGTAGGACTTCGTCGACGACCGGCCAGGCCCCTTCCTGCCACGCCCCGCCCATCAGCAGTCCCGCCGATGCGAGATAGATCGCGATGTCCCTTCGATCGAACTGCCCTTCGAGCTCGCGCGCGGCGGAGCGGACGGCGTCGACGGTCGGCGGTTTGTAATCGTCGACCTCGATCGATCCGTTGACATGCGGAATGCCCCATCGATCGAGAAAGGCCGCCAGCATCGCGTTGACCTCGTGGGTGTGATACTGCATGAGCGCGGTCTCGAGCGTCTGCTCGAAATCGGGTGCGCCGATTCGCGATGCCAGCAGCTCGCTCTTCTTTTCGGCCGGCATTTTGCGGATCGTCGCGTCGCGGAAGTGCATCGACTTCGCCAGCAGCGCCGTCGCGATCGCCTTCGTCGGCGCATCGGCATATCGCCAGAATGCGCGAAGGATGCGCTGGCGGCGCTCGTCATCGGCGAGCTCGCGCAGAATGCGGCGGCTGTCGAACATATATCAGGCGTCAGGCGTCAGGCGTCAGGCATCAGGCGTCAGGGTGGGCCCGAGGCCTGACGCCTGACGCCTGATATGCTTTCCACATGGTCCTGGTCAACAAGGCAATCAATGAGGTCACCGTCAAGCTGGTCTACTACGGACCAGGTTTGTGCGGGAAGACGACCAACCTCGAAAAGATCTATGGAAATCCGAAGCTCGAGAACAAGGGCAAGATGATTTCCATGGCCACGGAAACCGACCGCACCCTCTTTTTCGACTTCATGCCGATGGAGCTCGGCACGATCGGCGGGCAGAAAGTCCGCGTGCAGCTCTACACCGTTCCGGGTCAGGTCTTCTACGACGCAACGCGCAAGCTCGTTCTGCGCGGCGCGGACGGCGTGGTGTTCGTCGCCGATTCCCAGGCCTCGATGCAGGAGTCGAATCTGCAGAGTCTCGAGAATCTGAAAACGAATCTGCGGCTCAACCGCATCGATCCCGACAAAGTCGCGCTGGTGTTTCAGTACAACAAGCGTGACTTGCCGGGCGTGGCGTCCGTCGTGGACATGAATGCGGTTCTCCGGCCGGGAAATGCACCGGTCGTCGAAGCGGCGGCGATCAATGGCACCGGCGTCACGGCAACACTTCGCGCGGCGGTCGCGCGCATTCTCGACAACCTGAAGAACAACGTCGACACGACGCTGCACGAGGAGCCGGAGCTCACCGCACCCGACATGAGTGCTCGCTCCGGCGTTACGAGCGCGTCGGCGGGAATGCCGAAGATGTCCATGAAAGGAAATGAAACGCCGTCGGTACAACCTCCGACATTTGCGAATCCGGCAACGTCGCCGGATGACGATCCGTTCGGCTCGGTCGCGGTTGCCGAGCCGGCCGTGGCCGTCGAGCTGCAGTCGTTACTGGTCAGCGCACGTCACATGATCGGACTGCTCGAAGCGGCACTCGAGCGAGCGCGCGCGCACGAGCGCGACATCTCCGAGAAAATCGCGCGACAGTAGGCCGTGGCCTGGTTTCAGGAGTGGTTCGGCGAGGAGTATCTCGAGCTCTACGCGTACCGTGACTCCACGGAAGCGAAGCAGCAGGTCGCATTTTTCTGCTCGCGATTCAGGGAGATTGGCGGTCCGGTCCTCGATCTCGCCTGCGGAACGGGCAGGCATGTCAGCGAGCTGCAGGTCGCCGGATATCGCGCCGTCGGTTGCGATCTCTCCTTCATCCTTCTGCAAAGCGGCCGTTCGGAATATGGACCGATGCCGCTCGTCCGCGCTGACATGCGCGATCTTCCATTCCGCAACGCCAGCTTCGCCGGATTAGTCAACTTCTTTACTAGTTTCGGGTACTTCTCGGCCGAGGAGGAGAATGCGCAAGTCGTTCAGGAGATGTCGCGCGTCATGCGCCGGCGCGGCGTTTTTCTGTTCGACTACCTGAATGTCGCTCACGAGCTGCAGCGGCTCGCCGATCGCGAACGACGCCCGACTCCGATTGGCGACGTCACCATCGAGCGCTGGTACGACGCGTCAGGTCGCTCCTTCAACAAACGGATAACAATCGGCCGGAAGAGGTATCTCGAGTGCGTTCGCGGTTACGATCTCGACGAGATAACGGCAATGTTCACTGCATCCGGCCTGGTGATCGAGGATGCCTTCGGCGATTTCGACGGCTCGACGTACCGCCCGTCGTCGCCGAGACTCATCCTCGTCGGGAGTAAACAGTGAACGAGCCGGAATGTTATCGCGTCCCGCTCGATCGCTATCCCGGCATGAACCGTTTTGTCCTGGACTGGCTGGGCGGTGACGAACGCTTCCTACCCCGGGCACCAACCAGGAGCAATGCCGCCCCCCCGCCCTCGGCGCCGCTCATCGACGCGCTCATCGCATCGAACAAGCGATGGGGCCTGAACATCGCAGACGAAGCGCAGCGCTGGGCCGCCGGCAAAACGCAAACGATCGTCGCAGGTCAGCAGGTCGGGTTCGCGGGCGGTCCCCTTTACACATTCGCCAAGGTGGCGTCGCTGCTGAAAATGAAGCGCGACAACGAGGCCCGCGGAATCTCGACCACCATTTTCTTCTGGCTGGCGACCGAAGATCACGATTTCGCGGAGGCAGCCACGATTGCGCTGCCGTCGCGTGATCCGAATCGACAACAGGATCTCACGTGGATTCGCGCGTCGCGCGGCCGTGACTCGCGCGAGGTCGTCGGCACGCTTCCGATTCCGCAATCGCTGATCGACGAGCTCACATCGAGACTCGAGATCAGCCGCCCGAAATGGCTGCGCCCCGGAATCACGTTTGCCGATTCCTTCGCCGAGCTGCTCACCGCGGCGTTCGACGGAGGGTTCATCCTCATCGACTCGCTTCTGCCCGAGTTGCGCCGCGCCGGTGCGCCACTCTTCGAAAAAATCATGAAGCGATGGAACGACATCCAGGCCGCGCTGGCTGCGCGATCGAAAGAGCTCGAGGGCGCGGGCTATGTTCCGCAAATCGTTCCGCGCGAGGACGACGCCTACACGCTCCTCTATCGCATCGACGCACATGGCAATCGACAATTGATGCCGAAACCCGCCGCCGTCGATGCTCCGGAAATGATCTCGACCTCCGCCATCACGCGGCCGCTTCTTCAGGATTTCGTCCTGCGCCCCGATGTCTTCGTCGGCGGACCCGCTGAGGTCGCGTACTACGCGCAGATCGCGCCGCTCCATCGCCTCCTCGATATTTCGCTTCCGCGTGTCGGTCTTCGCGGCCACGTGCTGGTCGCACCACGCCGGGTCGTTCGATCGATCGGCCGGTTCGACATTCCGCCGTCGGATGTCTTCAAGACGCCGGATGAGCTGTCGGCGGCGCAAGAGTCGAAGGGAGTCGCTGCAGTGCGTTCGATCGCGCAGGAAGCGGAGGAGAATTTGAAAAAGCACATCGAGCGGATTCGCGAGATCGCGCTGCCAGCCGATCATGCCGTCGCCCGCTCGATCCATCGATCGATCGGTCACATTGAATATCACTTCCGAAAACTGACCGAGCGCGCAATTCGCGGACTCGTTCGCAAGGATAAGGACCGATTCCTCGCGCTGCGCGAGGTCGTGTCGACGCTCTATCCCGACCGGCACGTTCAGGACCGCGTCGTCGCGTGGCTGCCGTTCTGGTGCGAACATGGCAAAGGACTCGTCGAGCGCGTTGTGAACGAAATCGAGCCCGACACGGCAACCTTCAAGATCGTGAGTCTGTGATGGCGAAATCGACCTCCGTCGATGCAATGTTTTTCGCGGCCCATGCCGATGACATCGAGCTGACTTGCGGCGGCACGATCGCGAAGATGGTGCGCGATGGGCACCGCACCGGCATCGTCGATCTGACGCGCGGCGAGATGGGAACGCGAGGCACACCGGAGACGCGTTTCCGTGAGTCGCAGGCGGCCGCCGAAGTCCTCGGCGCAACCTTTCGCGAGCAATTCGATTTCGGCGATGGGGGAGTGCGCACCGGACGCGATGAGGAGATGCAGATCGTCGACATCGTGCGGCGCTGGCGTCCGTCGATCGTCTTTGCGCCCTGGCCCGACGAGCGCCATCCCGATCACTCGCGTTCCGGCCGGCTCGTCACGGAAGCGTCGTTTTACGCCGGCCTGCGAAAGATCGAAACGCAGTTGCCGGCACATCGGCCGCAAGCCGTCGTGTACTACCTGCAGAATTACATTCCGCCTCTCAGCTTCGTGATGGACGTCTCGGAAGCGTGGGCAACCAAGATGAAAGCCGTTCACTGTTACAAGTCACAATTTTTTGACCGGAAATCGAAGGAACCGCGAACGTTCATCGCCGAAGAGAGGTTTCTGGAGATGATCGAAGCGCGCGGCAAGCATTTCGGAGCATTGATCGGCGCGCGCTATGGGGAGGCCTACGTGACCAAACAGCCGCCGCGGATCGATGATGTCTTCGGAGCGTATCGTGATCGTGAGGTTTAGTCCTGAGTCCTGAGTCCTGAGACCCACCCACTCAGGACTCAGCACTCAGGACTCAGGACTCGGTTATGCGAATCGGAATCACGTGTTATCCGACTTTTGGCGGCTCGGGCGTGGTAGCCACCGAGCTCGGGATCGCGCTCGCGCGCGGCGGCGATGACGTTCACTTCATCAGCTACGCGCTTCCGTCGCGACTTCGCATCCTGCACGAGCGCGTGCATTTTCATGAAGTGACGGTGACGTCGTATCCGCTGTTCGATCCTTATCCGCCTTACACACTCGCACTGGCGACGAAAATGGCGGAGGTCGCCGATTACGAGAAGCTCGACATCCTCCACGTGCACTACGCGATTCCGCACGCCATCAGCGCGCATCTCGCGAAGCAAATCCTCGGCTCGACGCGATTGAAGGTCATCACCACGCTGCACGGAACCGACATTACGCTCGTTGGGCGCGACGCGAGTTATCTCCCCATCACGAAATTCGGGATCGAAGTCTCGGACGGCGTGACATCGGTATCGCAATGGCTGCGCGACGAAACGATCCGGAATTTCGATACGAAGAGATCGATCGAGGTCATTCCGAACTTTGTCGATCCGGCGCGCTTCCGCCGCGATCAAACCGCGTGCGGACTCTTCGGCATCACGAATGAGAAGCTGATCTGCCACGTCTCGAACTTCCGTCCCGTCAAGCGCGTCATGGACGTCCTGGGCGTCTTCGAGCGCGTCACGCGAGTCGTTCCGAGCCGTCTGGTGATGATCGGTGACGGGCCGGATCGATCGCGCGCGGAAGCGTTCTGCCGCGAACATCACCTCCGCGAGCAAGTCTTTTTCCTCGGCAACGTCCCGAACCTCGAGGAGATTGTCGGCGCCAGCGATCTCTTCCTGCTGCCGTCCGAGCATGAGTCGTTCGGAATGGCCGCGCTGGAAGCGATGGCTTCCGAAGTGCCGGTGATCGCGACGCGATCGGGAGGAGTACCGGAGCTGATCACCGACGGCGAGAACGGATATCTCTTCCCGGTCGGCGATGTCGACTCGATGGCTGCGCGCGCAATCGAGATCCTTTCGAATCCGGAATTGCAGCGTCGGCTCGGTCAAAATGCACGCCAGACTGCCGAAAGAAAGTTCAACGAGTCGCGCATCGTGCCGGTGTATCGGAACTTCTACGAGCGGGTGATGCAAAACACGATCAAGGTTCCATCCTGATTCCGCCCTGCGGACCCGCGTTGCCATAAATCTCGGTATATCGCTTGTACGAGTTCATCACTTTGCGCACGTAGTGTTTCGTTTCGTCGAAGTTGATCGACGAGAGAAAGAAATCGTCGCCGGGCGCGGGCGACAATCGCTGCCACAACGCGACCTGATGCGGGCCGGCGTTGTAGGCGGCGCTCACGGAGTAGTGATCGTTGCCGAACTGCTTCGAGAGCGTGCTCACATATTTGGCGCCGAGGCGGATGATGACGCGCGGATCGTAGAGGTCTTCCGGCGCGACGTCGACGAGGCCGATGTCACGTCCGATGTCGAGCGCGGTCGTCATGATGAACTGCAGAAGGCCGCGCGCGGCGGCTTGCGACTTTGCGCGCGGGTTGAATCGCGACTCCTCTCGCATGATCGACAGCACCAGCATGGGATCGCCGCCGAAGTGTTGCGCGTCGTCGACGATGTAGTCGTAGAAATATCTCGGGTAGAGGAGCTGGTCGACAACCAGCGGCAGAAGATCCGGCACGTAGTCGCGCGGAACGGCATTCATCAACACTTCCACCGCAAAGATCGACTCTCGCGACGCATTGCCGCGATTGAGCGCCAGCGACTGCGTGACCGCCGAAGAAAGCGGACGCAGCGGATAGCGTTTGGGAATGTCGTCGGCCGCCTCGTCGAAGAGTCCCATCGCCATCAGCTGCGACATGCGGTCGGCATTGTCGGGAAGCGGAAATTGCGGGAATTGCTCGGGCTTCAGATCGAGGACCGTGCGATACGCGGGCAATTGACGATAGATGCCGGCCAGACGCTTCAACTCGGCGGCACGATTGGACGACGAGAGCAGAATCCGATCGGTCTCGACGCGACGCGCGAGATCGAAGTTCTTCGCGGCGATCAACGCGTTGACCTGCGCGCCGCGCAGGGAAAGCTCCCGAGCAAGCTTCGGCGCCATGGCGGTCGAATCCAGGCGCTGTCGCGCGAAGTACGCGAAATGTGTCGGCATCGGCGCGCGGAGAACGTTGAGATACGCCGCGAACGCAGCCGGCGGATTCGAATTCTCGAGAGCCCGCGCGCGCCAGTAGTCGATCTCGTACGGCTCGAACTTGTCGAGCAGATTGCGCGGGACGGCGTTCAGCGCGACGACCGTAGCGCCGCTGTTGCCTGCCCCCAGCATTCCGATCGCGTATCCGAGCGATGCTTCGACAACCGCATGATCGCGCGGCCAGTTCTTCCGAATGAACGCGAGATCACTCGCTGCTTCCGCGAAGCGACGCTGTTTCAGGCGCGTCCGCATCCGTTGCGTGAGCGCAGCGGTCGTCGCGGGAAAGCGGCCGGGGACCGCGATCGCGCCGGTCATCAGCCGCTCAGAAGCCGCATCGTCCCCCAGTAACTGCACGGCGCGCGAAGCGTGAAACAGAAACGTCGCCTTCCACCTCGCATCGCGCGTCGTGTTTGCGCCCGCCATGTAGGCCTGCTGCGCCTGCGCGTACTTTTCATCGCCGAAGTAGGATCGTCCGATCGCGAATTGCAGCTGATCGTGCTTCTGCGGCATCGCGCGAATCGCCATCGAGAGAAGTGCCACCGCGCGATCGAAATGCCGGTGATTCTGAAACGCTTCCCCCAGCGTCGCCTGCTGATCAGGCGGCATGCGTCGGATCAGCTCGGGACGATCGAGTGCGCGGCTGACGTGGTCGGCCGGATCGTCCATCGTGCCGGCGCGAAGCAGCGCGATTCCTTTCTGCAGCGCACCCGCGGCGTCCCCGCGGCGCACGAGCAATTCCACCAGATGCGCATCGAGGTCGCGCCGGCGCGCTGTCGATGCGGAGGGATAGACGCGCGATGCGAAAACAGAGAGCGCCTGAGGATCACCGCGTCTCGTGAGATATTCGGTTTCGTCGTCGATCGCCTGATCGCGATACATGGCCTTCGGAAATTCGAAGATCAACGTCTGACGGTCGCGGCTTGCCGCCACGTGCTCGTTGCGGGTCTCATCGATTTCCGCCTGATGAAAGAGCGCCAGATCGCGAAAGCGATTTCCGTTGACCAGAAACGGCGCGAGCTTGCGCATCGCCTCGCGCGACTCGTCATGCTCGATCAGACAGCGCGCGTGGAGATATCCGAGTTGATACCGGTTGTACAGATCGGGTTTCGACTTCGCGAGATCGTCGAGAATCTCTGCGAGATCGCCCCACCGCCCGAGAGTTTCGAACGCACGAAACTGATCCGTCCAGTGTTCCGGAGGTCCGAGCTTGCCGGCCGGCTTTGCCTTTTCGGCAGGGGCGGCGCGGAAATAGCGGTGACGGCGAAGACGCTGACGTGAAAGAACGAAAGCGAAAATGCCGAGGATAACGATCAGCGCCGCGACTGCGACGAGAATTAAACGACGTCTCAAGCCTCATCTCGAGCGAGAGTGCCCGACACGATCGCGTGCGGCGCTCGCCTGAGAATTTCGTTTCTAGCAATCGCGTAGCCAAGGATCGCATCCACCAGGACCCGGCGGCCGTCGCGCGACAAAAGAATGAGCACCTTGCGTTTGATCTCGCGCACTTCCACGACATCTTCCCACCGCAACCATCGCGAACGCTTGCCAAACAGCGACAGAACGCGATTTTCGTAGAGCACACCGTCGTCGCTCACGTAGATGTGATCGCCGTACTGAATGATGGCCGCCGCAAGCGTGCCGAGAAAGAGGAGAATCAGTCCAGCCAGCGGCAGGATCTCGATCTCGTTCACGCCTTCCGACAAATACCTGAAGACGAGCGCCGCCGACCCGAAGACCGCTGCGCACGAGATGAGTTGGGCAACTGGGGTTCGGTTGAATTTCAGGATTCGACCGTTCACTGCAAAAGTATAGGTCCTGCAGGACGCAGGACTTTCGTTACAATTCGCCTCTTTCATGCGCTGGTCCCAGTACTTCCTCTATACGCTTCGCGAAGATCCCGCGGATGCCGACGTCATCAGCCAGAAACTGATGATGCGCGCGGGGATGCTCCGCAAAGTCGCGGCCGGCATCTATACGTACCTCCCCCTCGGCCTGCGATCGACCAGGAAGATGGAAACGATCGTACGCGAGGAGATGAACCGCGCCGGCGCCGTCGAGCTGTTGATGCCGACGATTCAGCCCGGCGAGCTGTGGATGGAGTCGGGGCGCTGGAAACTCTATGGACGCGAGCTGCTGCGCGTCAAAGATCGCAGTGATCGCGACTTCGTCTATGCGCCGACAGCGGAAGAAGTGATCACCGACATCGTGCGCGATTCGGTGAATTCGTATCGTCAGCTGCCGATCAACCTCTATCAGATCCAGACGAAATTTCGTGACGAGCTCCGCCCGCGATTCGGCTTGATGCGCGGTCGCGAGTTCACGATGAAGGACTCCTACTCGTTCCACACATCGATGGAGTCGCTCGGCGAGACCTACGAGAAGATGCGCGACGCGTACAACCGCGTCTTCACGCGCTGCGCGCTCGATCACGTTCCGGTCGAAGCCGACACTGGAAACATCGGCGGATCGGCGTCGCACGAATTCATGGTGCTCGCGCAATCCGGTGAAGATGCGGTGGTGAGCTGCCCAAACTGCAGATACGGCGCGAACATCGAAAAGGCTACGTCGAAGTTTTTCTCCGACGAAACGAAGCCGGGGCCGATGACCGAGCTGGCGCCGCTGCATACGCCGGGCACGCAATCCATGGACGATGTCGGCCGCTTTCTGAAGAAAAAAACTTCCGAGCTCGTGAAGACGCTGGTCTTCGACAGCGATCTCGGCTGCGTGATGGTGCTCGTCCGCGGCGATCGCGAGGGCAATCTCATCAAGATCAAGAATTTTCTCGGCGCCGAATGGCTCGAGATGCTCCCCGACTCGCGATTTCAGGACGAGACCGGCGGACCGATCGGTTATTGCGGCCCGGTCGGTACGAAAGCGAAACGCGTACTCGCCGACGTTTCGCTCAAAGGACAGAAGAACTGGATTGTCGGCGGCAACAAGATCGACACGCATATCGGCGGTGCGAATCCCGGACGCGATTTTCCGGAGCCCGAGTACGGCGACTTCACGACTGTCTTCGCCGGCGATCCGTGTCCGCGCTGCGGGACAAAGCTCGAAATCTTCCGCGGGATCGAAGTCGGTCACGTCTTCAAACTCGGCACGAAGTATTCGAAGTCGATGAACTGCACTTACCTCGACGAAGGCGGCCAGCGCCAGCTCATGATCATGGGCTGCTACGGACTCGGCATCGGCCGCACGGTGGCCGCGGCGATCGAGCAAAGTCACGATGACGCCGGAATCATCTGGCCGATTCCGCTCGCGCCTTTCGAGGTCGTCGTCACGCAGATCGGACGCGAAGACAACGTGCATGCGATGGCGGAAGACGTCTATCGCAAGCTGCTCGACGCGGGCGTGGACGCATTCCTCGACGATCGCGACGAACGCCCGGGCGTGAAATTCAAGGATGCGGACCTCATCGGCTTCCCGCTGCGGATCGCAGTCGGCGCGAAGAGTCTGGCGAACGGCCAGATCGAATGGAGCTTCCGAAAAGATCGCGCGAAACAGCTGGGGGCGCCGGCGGAAGTGCTCGAGCGCGTGATCCGTGAGGTGCGAAGCCGCCGCATTTAGCGCGTGTTATTCTTTCCGCATGCGTAAGATCTGCTTTTTCCTCGCGATAAGTGCGGCCTTTACACTCCAGCTCGCCGCGCAAAACACCGACATCGAGTCGCTTTCCGGTTTGCAATTCAACTTCGGCAACCCGGGCGCGCGATCCCTCGGCATGGGCGGCGCGTTTCTCGGCCTGGCGGACGACGCGTCGGCGGCCGAGGCCAATCCGGCCGGCTTGACGGTTCTGCGGAGGCCGGAAGTCTCGCTCGAAGTACGCAATTATCAGGAAAAACAGCTCTTCACGACCAGCGGCACGTTTCCGGATCTCAAGCGCACGGCGTTTGCGCATTACAGCCAGCGCGTCGATCCTACCTTCTTCAGCTTCGTCTATCCGATCAAGAGCTGGACGTTCGGTTTGTACTTTCACGAGCCGCTGCGCAACGAAGGGTCGGGACAGGTCGTTCCGGAACGCAACACGTTCACCGGCGCGATCAAGACCAATGTCCCGAACTTCTATCTGCCGAAAAACGGACAGGCGCCAGTCAGCAAAGCGGACTGTGAAGCGATGCGGCGGAGCACGGGCGATTTCTTCTCGTGCCTCGAATACACGATCCTTCCGTTTCTCAGCGCGCTCAGCGTTCAGGAACGAACATTCGGCGTTGCCGGCGCTTACAAGATCGGCAAGTTCTCGGTTGGCGGAACCGTCCGCTACCACCGCTTCAACGAAGCGGCGTTTACGTTTCGGGTAACGCCGACGTTCGATTTCTCGAGCATCTCGGTGCAGGCCACCAGCGACGTCACCGATCAGAATTCGAAAGTGAAAGACAAAACCGACTGGACGATGGCCGGCGGCGTGAAGTGGGAGCCCAACGACAAGTTCAGTGTTGGCGCGGTCTACAAACAGGGAGCGAAGTTCATCGCGCCGACGTTCGCAGCGAATTCCGACACGAAGTTCGAGTTCGTGAAAGTCTCGAACACGAGTTTTCATGTGCCCGACATTTACGGCGTCGGAGTCTCGTGGAGTCCAATCCCCGTTCTCAAGGTCAATGCAGACGCGGTCCACATCACGTATTCGAATCTCGTCGACAACTTCGTGTCGATCAATGAGGACATCCGCGCGATCGATAAGGCCTACAAGGCCAACGACGTCACCGAGCTTCACCTCGGGGCCGAGTATTTCTTCTTTCTTTCGAAGCTGCCGGTGGCAGTGCGCGGCGGCGTCTGGAAAGATCCGTCGCACGCAATCGAGTATCGCGGTCCGCTGAACGTCCCCGACGCCGTGGCGGCGGCGATCCTCTACCCGAAAGGAACGGATCAGACGCACGTTTCCATCGGTGCCGGTCTCGCGTGGCCGAAGTTTCAAGTGGATGCGGCGTATGACCGCTCACCGCGGTATCGCGTAGGCTCGATTTCCGTGATTCGCCGCTTCTAGTTTCACCACAGAGGCACAGAGAACCACAGAGGAATCTCCGTGTCCTCTGTGCCTCTGTGGTGTCGGTCCCCTCGCGATAAACTGCAGAGCGTTGGAATTCGACATCTTCTTCTCCATCTGCCGGACGGAAGTGCAAGGCTATCTGCCGTCGGAGAAGGTGATGTTCGACAACTTCTTCGAGCAGGTCGAGCTGGCCGATCGACTCGGATTCGGCACGGCGTGGGTGGCGGAAAGCCACCTCTCGACTGAAGTTCAGAAGACGAACCCCGGCGCCGTCATCCCGAACTTTGTCGGCGAGATCGGCCTCAACACCGACATTCTCCAGCTGGCGCACCGCATTTTCGCGCGCACGAAAAGCATCGGGGTCGGCTCCGCGATCATGAACATCCTCTGCAACGGCGGGCCGATCGCGGCGGCCGAGCGCATCAAGGCCTTCCTGGCGCTGCACGGACTCGATCCGAACGAACAGCGCCTTCTCACGATCGGTTTTGCATCGGGACGCTTTCCCTACATCAACATTCCGTACGGCATCGTGCCGCGGAATGCGTTCGAACAGGCGAACTGGCCGGCCGTCAAAAACAAGATCTTCGAGGAAGCGACCGAGGTTTTTCTGCGACTGCTGAAGGGCGAGACGCTCAGCTCCTCGATGATCGCGACGCGCTACATCGGCGAGACGGCAGTCGAGCCGCGCTGGGTTTTCCCGAATCTCAAAATCATCCCGCAGGACGTCCGCATGGATCTGTTGCGGCTTTCGATCGGGTCACATGATCCGCAAATGCAGATTTTCGCAAACACAATTCTTCCGTGCGGGGTCTTCAATCTGTCGATCACGCCCGGCGACGAGATCGAGAAAACGAACGAGCGGATGGTGACGAAGTACCAGGGCACATGGCACCGGCGGCTCATGCCGCGGACCGTGCTCGTGTTCATCAATGACGATCCCGCGAAGGCGGCCGAGGAGGCGCGCGACGCGCTGACCAACTATTGGCGCGCGCTGGAAGGCACGCTCGACGAGGAGAAGGTGATACGCGCGACGAACAACGCGCTGGTCGGCGACGCGTCCGCCATCGCGAAGCAGATGCGCGAGCGCTTCCATCCCGAAGATCGGCTGATGCTGTGGTTCGATTTCAATAATCATGACTCGAAACGGGTCATGAAAAATATGCGGGATTTCATGGAGAAGGTCGCGAAGGCGCGTAGGCGCGCAGGCGCTTAGCAATGCGAGTGCAGCGATTCCAAGATCTGATCGCGTGGCAGAAGAGCAGAGCGCTAGCCCGAGATATCTATCAAGTCACGCGCGCTCGCGACTTCGGACACGATTTCGCGCTCGCCGGCCAAATGCAACGTGCAGCAGTCTCAATCATGTCGAATCTTGCGGAGGGCTTTGATCGCGAAGGCGCGACCGAATTTCATCGCTTCGTGAGTATCTCGCGAGCGTCGTGCTCTGAACTCTTATCGCACATGTATCTCGCGCATGACATCGGCTACATTTCGGACACGGAGTTCGATCGAATGAGCGGCGCCATCGATGAGGTCTCCCGGCTCGTGCGCGCCTTACGCGCCAGTCTCGAGCGCGCTAAGCGCTAGAACCGCCTACGCGACTTCGCGCCCAACGCGCCTCCGCGCCTAGAATGACGGAGATGTTCGACGAATCCCGAACCGTCAACTTCGCGCGCGCGATGCCCAACTGGCAGCCGCTCGTCGAATACCGGCGCAACGGCGTCGCGGAGAACACGATTCACGGCGCGGTGTCGTGGGTCTCGGGCAGGAATCTCATCTACTCGTTCGGCGGAAACGTCGAGGTCTACGGCCGCTCGATGTCGAAGCCGATCATGATGAAAGTCTTCGCCGACGAGTTCCGCAGCGCGCTCACCTCTGAGCAGCAGGCGATCGCAGTGGCATCGCACAACGGCGACACAGAGCACGTCCGCGTGGCGCGTTCGCTTCTGCTGCAGAGCGAGTGGGGCATGATGCAGACGCCGCTCGACGTCCCGCTCGTGCAGTTCGGACGTCAGGTGCGCCGCCCCCGCCGCTGGTATCACTGCTGTTCGGGCGAGCACGCTGCGATCCTGCGCGGTTGCAAGCTGAAGGGCTGGTCGCGCGTCGGCTACGTCTGGCCGCATCATCCATTCTTTCAGGACTATCTCGCATACACGCGATGCATCCTCGGATCCGATTGGAAGGTCGGAACGATCGCAAAAGATGGCTGCGGACTTCCGACCGTCAGCATGACGGTCACCGATCTCGCGCGCCTCTTCGCGAATCTGGTCACCGAAAAAGAAAAGGATTGGATCTGGAATGCGATGGTCACGCATCCCGATCTGATCGGCGGATTCAACCGGCTCGATTCGACGATTCTCAAAGCCTGCGATGGCCGCGTGATCGCGAAAGAAGGCGCCGACGGCCTTCTCGGCCTCTCGATCGAGCATCCCGAATATCCCGAAGGTCTCGGCGTAGTCGTGAAGATCGCGCACGGCTGGAATCCCCAGGCCACCTGGTACGTCGCGCGCTACATCCTCGGCGTCCTCGGATTCGAATTCCGAAATCCGTACAAGCTCCGGCGGCAGAAACCGTTCATCGTTCCGGAAGCCATCCCGCCGAATCTTCGAGATCGGATGGCCGCCATTCAGCCGTGGGACTCGTGGGATCCGGACATCGATCGCTGGGAGTTTGATCCGGAGGAATTCGTTGCGGCGCCTCGCTAACTTCATCGGCGGAGAGTTCGTGGCGCCGGCCGGCGGCGCGTACTTTGACGACATCAATCCGGCGACCGAAGAAGTGATTGCCGAGATTCCTGACAGCGACGCGGGCGACATCGATCGTGCCGTCGTCGCCGCGCGGGCCGCGTTTCCGGCCTGGTCACGGACTCCGGCGGCCGAGCGATCGAAGCTCCTGCTTCGGCTGGCCGATCTGATCGAGCGAAACTTCGACGAGCTCGCGCGG
This sequence comes from Acidobacteriota bacterium, assembly GCA_030948915.1. GTDB lineage: Bacteria > Acidobacteriota > Thermoanaerobaculia > Gp7-AA8 > Gp7-AA8 > Gp7-AA10. Next base: position 4,533 of record JALYZI010000061.1, on the reverse strand, counting down.
CTGGAGAGCTGCGACAACGGGAAGGCGATCACGCTCGCAAAGAAACTCGACATCCCGCGCGCCATTCAGAATTTTCAATTCTTCGCGACCGCGATCCTCCACCAGACGTCCGAAGCGCACATGACAGACGCCGTGGCGCTGAATTACACGCTGCGCCAGCCGCTCGGCGTCGTCGGCCTCATTTCGCCGTGGAATCTGCCGTTGTATCTCCTGTCGTGGAAGATCGCGCCGGCGATCGCTGCGGGCAACACCTGTGTCGCGAAGCCGTCGGAGATGACGCCTCTAACGGCGAATCGCCTCGCCGAGCTCTCCGTCGGCGCGGGCATTCCGGCGGGCGTGATCAACATCGTCCACGGCATCGGCAGCAAAGCTGGACGCGCCCTCACGACACACGAGGGCATCGCGGCGATCTCGTTCACCGGCGGCACCGTTACGGGCGCGACGGTCGCCGCAAACGCCGCGCCGCGTTTCAAGAAGATCTCGCTCGAGTTAGGCGGAAAAAACCCGACGATCATTTTCGCCGACGCCGATCTGGACAAAGCCGGCCCCGAGGCGATTCGGGCAGCGTTCTGGAACCAGGGAGAGATCTGCCTGTGCGGCTCGCGCATCTTCGTCGAACGGCCGATCTACGATCATTTCGTCAGCGAGTTCGTGAAGCGAACGCAAGTGATGATCATCGGCGATCCGCTCGACGAACAGACGCAGATTGGCGCACTGATCAGCGCTGCGCATCTCGAAAAAGTGATGGGGTACATCGAGCTCGCGAAAAAGGAAGGCGGCACGATCGTGACTGGCGGGCGACGCGTCGATCGCAAGGGCTACTTCGTCGAGCCGACCGTCATTACGGGCCTCGATTGCAATTGCCGCGTGCTGCAGGAGGAAATTTTCGGACCGGTCGTAACCATCACTCCATTCGATGGCGAAGATGAGGCGATCGCGTTTGCCAATTCGACAAAGTACGGTTTGGCATCGAGCGTCTGGACGCGAGATCTGCAGCGCGCCCATCGCGTGGCGGCGGCGATCGACAGCGGCACGGTATGGATCAACTGCTGGCTCCTGCGCGACCTGCGAGTACCCTTTGGTGGCATGAAGGAAAGCGGCGTGGGTCGCGAAGGCGGCCTCGATTCGCTAGAATTTTTCACCGAGGCCAAGAACGTCTGCGTGAAACTATGAAAAAAGGTGAAATCGTCGGCGGCGTCCTCGCTCCCCACCCGCCCCACATCGTCTACGGCGAGAACCACTGGCGCAACGAGCCCAGGTCCGAGTGTGGATGGGAAGTCCTGCGGTGGGGCTACGAGCGCGCCCGCAAACATTTCCTCGCGAAGAAGCCGGACGTCCTCCTCGTGCACTCCCCCCACTGGCAGACCGTCATCGGCCACCACTTCCTCGGCATCCCCGAATTTCATGGTCTCTCCGTCGATCCGATTTTTCCGAACCTTTTTCGGTTCAAGTACGACATCAAAGTCGACGTCGAGCTGGCCGAGATGATTGCCGAGGAGGGGCGGAAGGACGGATTGATCACGAAGATGATGCGCAATCCGAATTTCCGCGTCGACTACGGCACGATCGTGTCATGCCACATGATGAATCCGGAGTGGGATATCCCGATCGTAGGTATTTCCAGTAACAATTCTCCGTACTATTTTTCGAACGAGATGGGCCAGCAGCAGATGATCAAGCTCGGTCAGGCGACGCGCCGCGCGATCGAGAAGAGCGGACGCCGCGCGGTGCTGCTGGCGTCGAACACGTTGTCGCATCGACACTTCACGACCGAGCCCGAGATCCCGGAGGACATGTCGCGCGAGCACGTCTTCGAGCACAGCGGCTACCTGTGGGACATGAAAGTGCTCGACCTGATGCGCACCGGCCGGACACGCGAGCTCGTTGCGATTCTTCCCGAGTTCATGGATATGGCGCTGAGCGAAGTGAAGGCCGGCGGTCTCGCGTGGATGTTGTCGGCGCTGAATTTTCCCGACTATCCCGGCGAGGTCTACGGCTACTGGACCGTCATCGGAACCGGGAACGCAGTCGTCGGTTGGGATCCGCAGCTCAAAGCGGCCGCAACGACGCAGGGAGCAGCATGATCGCGCTGGCGGCGTTTCTTCTCGTGACGACGTTCCCCTCGTCGAGCAAGACGTCGTGGATGCGGCCGGAGTCGTTCCACCTGATGATCGGAATGCAGCGCGACGCAACAGTGAAGACGCTCGCCGACCGCGGCTGGAACGTCAAGGAAACCGGCCACGAAGATCAACTCGTGATCGATTACGGCGACGACAAAGCCGTCACGCTGCAGTTCCAACGCGACCGGTTGCGATCGATTCGTTTCGAGCTCTTCGTGTTTCTGCCCGAGGCGAAGACCGCCTTCGAGGAAGAGCGGATGTTCCTGCATCAATCTCTCGGTGCGCCGAAGAAATTGAAGTCGAAATCGGTGCTGCTCTATGACTCGATATTGCCGAACGTGATGGTCGTGCTGAACGCCGATCCGAAAACGGAAAACGGCAGGAAGGGCGTGGGGATCCTGGTCGTGCGGTACTACGATCCGCGCTAGCGCTGAGCGTTGCCGCCGGCTCCGCCGGCGAGCGTTTCGACAGGCTTCTTGGCTTCGTAAGGCCGCGCGACGCCTTCGTGCACGAACAGCCCTTCGCGCAGCGTGCCGAAGTACATCCGGCTCGCATCGAACGGATCGATCGCCACCGACGTCACCTCGGCCGTCCGCGACGGGAGCTGCAGCGCGTTCCATGATGTCTCGCGTGCGGAGGTGATGAGAATGTCGCGCTGCTGCCGCGACGTGAGGAAGACGGCGTCGGTCGTTCCGAACACCGATGCGAACTGCGCATCGGGCGCTTCCGCTTCGTGCCAGACGCGATCGATGTCGACGCGTCCGGCTTTCACGCCCTGCGATCCAGCGACGAAGATGTATTGCGAATCGTTGACGTTGCGGACCGCGATCGTGCGTCCTTTCGCGGGCGAGTCGGCGATCGTCAGCCACTGCTCGCCGTCGAAGACCATCAGGCCGTTCGCGGTGAGCGCGAAGAGTGCTTTCCTGTTGCCCAGCGTGCCGACCGCGATATCGACCGAGCGATCGGCGGAATCGGCGAGGCGATACCAGCTCTTGCCGCCGTCGCGGCTCGTGAATACGCCATCGGACGTCGCGGCGAAGAATCGCGCGCGATTGAATCGAACGATGCGAGCGACGCGGATCGGCGCGTTGGCCGGTTGACCCTGCGTCCATTCGGCGCCGTCAGTGCTCCAGAAAAATCCCTTTTCACTTCCGGCGACGAACTTCACTTCCGCGTCGTCGCTGACTGCCAGCGACAGAACGGAGGGAAGCTTCGTGGTGCTGAGTTTTTTCCACGACCCGCCGGCATCCTTCGATTCGTAGATGCCGCTCGAGATGCCGCCGAACGCGACCGCCGCGTAAACATGCTTCGGCTCGGCCGGCTCCACGGCCACCGACGTCACCGTGAGGTTGCGCAGACCCTGACACGATCGCTCGAACGTTTTGCCGCCATCGTTCGATACGTACACGCCGTCGCTTTCGATGCCGAGGATGATGCGGCCCGGGCGTTGTGGATGGAGAGCGATCGTGTTGACGACCAGATCTTCATCCGAGACGACGTACCACGTCTTGCCGGCGTCGTCGGAGCGATAGAGGCCGGCCACTGTGCCGGCGTAGAGCGCGTCGCGATCGCACGGGTCGAGCTCGACGTCATGAACGCGGCGATTATTGAACCCATCGCGATATCGTGTCCAATTATCACCACTATTTTTCGTGTTATATACCCAGCCGCATGTCGCGACCCACATGTTGTCGGGCTTATCGGAATCGATCGTGATCGAGAACATGTCGGTGTCGAGGACCATGCCGTTGTTGATCAGCGCCCACGAATTGCCGCCGTCGTCACTCCGGTAGCCCTGACGCCACGTGCCGACGAAGAGGCGTTTGTGCGAACGTGGATCGATGGCCACCGACTCGACGTTCTCCTGATCCGAGATCTTTTCCCACGTGCAGCCTGAGTTGGTGCTGCGGTAGACGCCGGTCAGACCGCCGATGAGAACGTAGTCGGCGTCATGCGGATCGACCGCGATTGCGCGAACCGAAAAGTCTTCGAGACCCGCGTCGCGTCGTGTCCACGTTTTGCCCGCGTCTTCCGATACTGCGATCACCCCACCGCCCCACAGCCCCCACGACGCCGCCCACAACCGTCCGTTGCGATCGACGACCAGGCTGTCGACGACGTAGCCGGGGAACGGCACACTGTTGCGCGGGTTCTGCCATGACTTGCCCGCGTCTTCCGACACGTAGACCTCGCCGCCGCTGGTGCCGAGGTACAGGGTGTCGGGTTGGGAGGGATCGATGATCAGCGCCCGGACATCTGCGCCATAAAGCGCTGCCCGACGCCACTGTCCGAAGACAGGAACGGCCACCACAAAGATTGCGAGAAAACCGAGGACTCTACGCATCGCGTTCTGTAAGTATCTGCCCGAAGCAACTTTGCCGCCAAATAAGTCCTGAGTCCTGAGTCCTGAGTC
>JALYZI010000060.1 GCA_030948915.1 Acidobacteriota bacterium | reverse complement strand
CGAGAGGTACAGCTTCACGTACAGCAACGGCCTGATGCAATCGATGACCGATCCTCGCACCGGCGCGCACACATTCACATACGACGCCGAGGGACGCCTGCAGACCGATCGCGACCCGGCCGGCGGGACGAGCACGTTCGTTCGCAGCGGCCTGGTCGACAACTACACGGTGACGCACACGACCGCCGAGGGAAAGACATCGAGCTTCCACGTCCAGGAGAGGGACGGCGGCGCGCGAACTGTGACGACGACCGCAAGCGACGGAACGACGACCACGCAGACAGTCGATCGCGGCGGCACGACGAACGTGCAAAGCTCCGACGGCACCCGCTCGAGAATGACGCCACTGGGCGACGCGCGCTTCGGGCTGTTCGCGCCGCAAGCCAACGGAAACTTCACGACGCCGTTCGGGCATCAGATCAACACGTCGACGCTGCACGTCGTGACGCTGAGCAATCCGTCCGATGCCTTCTCACCGCCATCGAGCGAGACCTCGACGCTGACCATCAACGGCCGGACCTACAGCAGCAGCTTCACCGCTGCGACCCGCACCGTGCAGCAGACGACTCCCACGGGACGGCAACTGACGCTGACGCTCGACACAAAGGGACGAGCGTCGCAGTCGCAGGTGCCGGGAATCACGCCGTTCGGATTCACGTACTCGACGAGCGGACTGCTGACTAACATCCAGCAGGGAACGCGCGCGACGACCCTCGGCTACGACCCGCAGCGACGATTGACTTCGATCACCGATCCACTGTCGCGCACGGTGCAGTTCCAGTACGACGCGGCCGATCGCGCGACGAAGCAGATCCTGCCAGATGCGCGCGAGATCAACTTCGCGTACGACAGTAGCGGCAATCTAACGTCCATCACGCCGCCCGGACGCCCGCAGCATCTGTTCGCGTACACGCCGGTCGATCTGACGCAGAGCTACACGCCGCCGGCGGTGATGAACGGGGGCGCGACGAGCTACAGCTACAACCGCGACCGGCAACTGACGCTGATCACGCGTCCCGACGCGCGCAATGTGTCGCTCGCTTACGACACGGCTGGAAGGCTCGGCACGCTCACTATCGCGCGCGGCGCATACAGCTTCGGCTACAACGCGACCACGGGGAATCTGACGAGCATCCAGGCGCCCGACGGCGGAGCGCTGAGTTACGACTACGACGGCTCGCTTCTGACGCAGATGACTTGGAATGGGACGGTGCAGGGGAACGTGTCGTGGAGTTACGACAACGACCTCGCCGTCGTTCAGGAGACCGTCTGCGATCCGTTCAGCAACTGCAAGCCGGTGTTCTACGACTACGACCAGGACAAGCTGCTGGCGGATGCTGTCATCGACCTTGGGTTCGGCACGACGTTCAATCTCACGCTGACGCGCGATCCGGGCAACGGCCTTGTGAGCGGAACGACGGCCGGATCGCTAAGCGACAGTTGGACATACAACGGTTTCGGCGAGGCGGCGAGCTACCAGGCTCAAGTCGGGATGACGCCGATCTTCGAGCAGAGCTACACGCGGGATGGAGGAGGAAGGATCACGCAGAAGAGTGAGACAATTTCAGGAGTGACTTCCACCTTTACGTATGGGTACGACACCGCGGGCCGGCTGACGACGGTGAACAAGAATGGCAATCCTCTCAGCACTTACACCTACGACACCAACAGTAACCGGCTGACGAAGAACACGGAAGTTGGGACGTACGACGCACAAGACCGCCTACTGACGTACAACGGCGCGACGTACACCTACGCGGCGAACGGCGAACTGCAAACGAGAGTCGATGCGGCGGGAACGACGACCTACAACTACGACGAGCTGGGCAACCTCCTGAGCGTCACGAAACCCGACGGAACGCTGATCGATTACGTAATCGACGCGCAGAACCGGAGAGTCGGAAAGAAGATCAACGGCACGCTCACGCGGCAATACCACTACAGCGATGCATTACGGATTGCAGCAGAGCTCGACGGGAGCGGCAACATCGTGACCCGGTTCATCTACGCTACGCGCTCGAACGTTCCCGACCTCATGCAGAACGGCGGAGCAATCTATCGAATTGTAAGCGACCATCTTGGATCCCCGCGGCTGATCGTGAATGCGGCGAACGGCGACGTGATCGAACAGATCGACTACGACGAATTCGGGAACGTGCTGGCGGACACCGCGCAGGGATTTCAGCCGTTCGGCTTTGCAGGAGGGATGTACGATCCCGATACGAAGCTCGTGCGTTTTGGCGTAAGGGACTACGAACCGCGGACGGGGCGGTGGACAGCCAAGGATCCGATTCTGTTCGGCGGCGGCGATACCAGTCTCTACAGCTATGGATCGAACGATCCCGTTAACACGCTCGACGAAACCGGTTTAGCAGTCTATGTCGGAGCGCATCCCGCCGTTTTTCCGGGTGATCCGGAATATCACACCGACCTCGTACTGCAGCCGGACAATCCTGGCGCGTTTGCAAACAATCCACTGTTCACCGCCTCACACGGCGCCCTCGTTACACTCGGAGGGCAGGCTTGGGGTCCGATGAACTGGTGGCGCCCATCCCTGTTTGGCACACTTCAGTTCAGACCAAATTATCCAGGCGATGATCCATCGAGATCGTCGACGCTCACCGGCGTTTCCTGCCCCGCAGGCATGAGTGACACTGATTTCATCAATCGGTTGATATCGGCGGCGGGCAGATACCGAAACAACTTGCCCTACGATCCGGAGCCTTGGCCTCGCGACTGGTATTACAACAGCAACAGCTTTACGTCGGGGGTCATCCGAGCAGCCGGCGGCACTCCACCGGTTCTCTCCGTGCCGGTACCCGGTTATGACAAGCCGGTGCCCATCCCATGACGAGTCAATCCAGCAGCGCTCGCACGAAACTGTACATCGGAGGGCCATTGCTGCTTACACTGGGGATGATCTTATGGACAGCAGCGGTCTACCCGTACTCGTATTACGGTCAACGCTGGTCGATTTACCCCGTTCTGCTCGTGCTGCCAGCTTCGCTCGTCTGGCACGTGGCGTTAATCGTTAAGGGTCAGCCTCGTTTTCAACTCGCTCTTTATGGCGCTCTTCATTCTCTTGTCCAATCCGTTTTGTGGTTCATGTGCCTGATGCTTATCTCAAAGGATTCGCTCTGAGAGTTTTGCTCTCTACGATCACGGCGGAAGTTGAAAATAGGGTCACGGCCAGTCTCGTGGGCGTCTAACAAATCGTGGGTTAGCCCCTCCCTCCCCCCTCCCGCCCTCGTGCACGGGCGGATGTGGCCAGTGGGCCCGCCGAATGCGCCGCTGATGAAGACGGCGCCTCGCGGCACGCCGGCGCTCCTCGACCCGCGCTTCGAATGTTCGTTCATCGTCGATCGATCGCTCCCCCTCCGGCCGAGCCCCTGAGGTTGTGGCGAGACTCGCGCCGGCGAATCGCTGCGCACTCCGTAAACGCATCGACGTCTCGGTGGAATGCGCCGGAATAGTCACGCAGCAGTCATTCCCGGCGGCCGCAAATCAATCGATGGTGTTTTCCTGGAACGGTAAGGACGCTTACGGTCGAACGCTCGAAGCAAAGGCGCCCGCGAATGTGACAGTGAAATACGTCTACGACACTTACTACCCGGTCGCGTTCTACTTTACGGATACCGGATCTCCGAAGCCGCCCGGATGGGCCATCCCAGTGCCGGGCTTCAACGTCTACGTCACGCTGAGGGCGACAGAGACTTCGACGTCGACTTCGTTCTCGCAGCGCGTCGGCGTGTGGGATGCACGGGGAGCCGGCTTTGGTGGATGGACGCTGACCGAACACCACACCTACGATCATTCGGCGAGGACGATTCAGAACGGTGACGGAGGTCGGAGCAATCTCGAGGCGCATCCGCCGGTCATGCGGCTCATCGCCGGTAACGGACAACAGCAGTTTGGCGGCGATAACGGACCGGCAAAACAAGCATCGCTCAATGATCCGCACTCTGTCGCCGTTGGTCCGGACGGTGCGATCTATATCGGAGAGATCGGGCGAGTCCGGCGTGTCGATCCAAACAGTGGAATCATTACGACCTTCGCCGGAAACGGGAACGGCTCTTTTGCCGGTGACAACGTCCCCGCGACGTCTGCTGGGTTCACGCCGTGGGACCTGGCGTTCGGCGCCGACGGAACGCTCTACATTGCCGATCAAACGAACCGGAGGCTGCTCGCGATTTCGAGCGGCATCGCTCACGTCATCGGCGGCAATGGAACTTCTGGTGCGGCCGTAAACGGCGGCACTGCGAACTTGTCAGCGCTGAGCCCTCACGGCGTTGCAGTCGGCGCCGACGGAAGTCTCTATGTCGCCGATTCGGACGCGAACCATGTCTACCGCATCATGCGCGACGGACGCATCTACTGGGTCGCCGGCAACGGATCGTACGTCGATCCGTTTCAGAACTCGCAGACCAGCTCGACCGATGCCACGGGTGTGCCTCTCTCACGTCCCGCCTACCTTGCCGTCGACTCGGGTGGAGGCGTGTATTTCACGACCGAGGGGAATGCTGTTTTGTACGTCAATCGCGACGGTGGCCTCGACATGGTGGCCGCTCCGACTCACGCCGGTGACCTCTACAGCGTCACGACGGCTGAAGCGGGCGGCATTACGCTCAGCGGCGGAGACTTCTATCTTGCGCAACCATCGACAAACTCAATTCAACTTCTTCCGGCCGCGTCCACGGTTGCGAACCGTAACCGGACCCCGGGCTACTCAGGCGACGACGGACCCGCGCTCGACGCTCAACTCAATCATCCGCTCGCGATAGCGTTTCGCTTCGGTCGGCTCCTAATCGCTGACAACGGCAACAGCCGCGTGCGCGTGATCGACGGCCTGATGCCCGGCACGCTTGCCGACAGCCTCAACTTCCCCTCGGCGGACGGCTCGGAGTTCTACGTCTTCGATTTCAACGGCCGGCATCAGCGAACTGTCGACGCCATGACCGGCGTGACGACGCTGACCTTCCAGTACGACACGGCCGGCCGGCTGGCGTCGATGACCGATCGCGACGGCAATATCACGCGCATCAACCGCGACGGCAGCGGCAACGCAACGAGCATCGTCGCTCCCGGTGGGCAAACGACGACGCTGGCGATCGGCGGCGACGGCTATCTGTCCTCGATCACCAACCCCGCCGCCGAGAGGTACAGCTTCACGTACAGCAACGGCCTGATGCAGTCGATGACCGATCCGCGCACCGGCGTACACACCTTCACATACGACAGCGAGGGACGTCTGCAGACCGATCGCGATCCGGCCGGCGGCACGAGCACGTTCGTGCGCAGCGGTCTGGTCGACGACTACACCGTCACGCGCACGACGGCCGAGGGGAAGACGTCGAGCTTCCACGTGCAGGAGCGTGACGGCGGAGCGCGGACGGTCACGACCACCGCGAGCGACGGAACCGCCACGACGCAGACAGTCGATCGCGGCGGCACAACTGTCGTTCAACAACCCGACGGCACGAGCTCGAGAATGACTCCGCTGGGCGACGCGCGCTTCGGACTGTTCGCGCCGCAAGCCAATGGACGCTTCACGACTCCGTTCGGGCATCAGATCAATACATCGACTCTGCACGTGGTGTCGCTGAGCAATCCATCCGATCCGTTCTCCTCGCCATCGAGTGAGACCTCGACGCTGACCATCAACGGCCGGACGTACAGCAGCACGTTCACGGCCGCGACGCAATCCGTGCAGCAGACGACGCCGGCGGGGCGGCAACTGACGCTGACGCTCGACACGAAAGGCAGAGCGTCGCAGTCGCAGGTGCCGGGGATCACGCCATTCGGGTTCACGTATTCGACGAGCGGGCTGTTGAGCAACATCCAGCAGGGAACGCGTGCGACGAGCTTCGGGTATGACCCGCAGCGAAGACTCACTTCGATCACCGATCCACTGTCGCGCACGGTGCAGTTCCAGTACGACGCGGCCGATCGGGTGACGAAACAGATCTTGCCCGATGCGCGCGAGATCAACTTCGCGTACGACCACAACGGCAATCTGACCTCGATCACGCCGCCCGGCCGCCCGCAGCATCTGTTCGCGTACACGCCGGTCGATCTGACGCAGAGCTACACGCCGCCGACTGTGGTGAACGGCGGAGCAACGAGCTACAGCTACAACCGCGACCGGCAACTGACGTTGATCGCACGGCCCGACTCCCGGAATGTGTCGCTCGCTTACGACACGGCGGGAAGGCTCGGGACGCTGACCATCGCGCGCGGCGCATACACCTTCGGGTACAACGCGGCCACCGGAAATCTCGCGACGATCCAGGCGCCCGACGGCGGATCTCTCAGTTACGACTACGACGGATCGCTGCTGACGCAGATGAGTTGGAACGGGACGGTGCAGGGAAACATCTCGTGGAACTACGACAACGACCTGGCGGTGACGCAGGAGACGGTGTGCGATCCGTTCGGCAAATGCCAACCGGTGTTCTTCGACTACGACCAGGACAAGCTGCTCGCGGATGCCTTTGTCGATCTCGGGTTCGGAAACAACTTCACCCTGACGCTGACACGTGATCCGGGCAACGGCCTGGTGACGGGAACGACAGCCGGAGCGATCACCGACGCCTGGACGTACAACGGGTTCGGCGAACCGGCGAGCTATCAGGCGCAGGCCGGCACCACGCCGGTGTTCGCGCAAAGCTACACGCGGGACGCGGGCGGGAGGATCACGCAGAAGAGTGAGACAATTTCAGGAGTGAGTTCCACCTTTACGTACGGCTATGACACCGCGGGGCGGCTGACGAGCGTTACTAAGGACGGCAATCCGGTCTCGAACTACACGTACGACTCGAACAGCAACCGCCTGACAAAGAACGCCGAAGTCGGAACGTACGACGCGCAGGATCGCCTCTTGACGTACAACGGCGCGACGTACACGTACACGGCGAACGGCGAGCTGCAGACGAAAGTCGATGCGACGAGAACGACGAGCTACAGCTACGACGAGCTGGGAAACTTGCTCAGCGTGACGAAACCGGACGGAACGCTGATCGAGTATGTGATCGACGCGCAGAACCGTAGAGTCGGAAAGAAGATCAACGGAACGCTCAGTCGTCAATACCTCTACAGCGACGCATTGAGGATCGCAGCGGAGCTGGACGGCAGCGGCAACATCGTGAGCCGCTTCATCTACGCAACTAGATCGAACGTGCCGGACCTGATGCAGAACGGTGGGGCGATCTACCGGATCGTGAGCGACCACCTCGGCTCGCCACGCCTGATCGTGAACGCATTCAACGGCGACATCGCTGAGCAGATTGAGTATGACGAGTTCGGCAACGTCACGAATGACACCAATCCTGGCTTCCAACCGTTCGGCTTCGCGGGCGGCCTCTACGACCGTGACACGAAGCTCGTCAGATTCGGGACCAGGGACTACGACGCGCAGGTGGGGCGGTGGACGGCGACAGACCCAGTGCGATTTGAGGGCGGCGACCTCGCTCTTTACACGTACGCTAATCAAGATCCGATCAATTGGCTTGATCCAACCGGGCTTCGCGAAGGCAGTGCAGCAAATCTCGCGAAGCGGCGAGCAATCGACGAAACAGCTCGCGGTTTCGATGGCAGCACGGCGTGGGCTCTTAATAAACGCAAGGGAGCATTTGGCCCCGGAGTATGGAAGTGCAACCTCTTCGTTTACGATGTAACTCACCAAGCAGGCGCTGAAGCGCGTTATGACGACCGGGCGCCCCGCGCAGGAGAGTGGGCGGATCCCAATACACATATTGACAATTGGCGGGTTTTAGGACCTGGTGAAGCGGTCAAGGCTGGCGACGTAACAGCTTACAAATTGCCTGGCGGCGGAGCTGCGTTCAGCGGCCACTCAGGAATCATGATTACTGGTCCCGATGGGTCAGTTACGAATATCAGTGCTCACGCAGATGGCGTCTACACCAAACCAGGGCAATTTGAGACCCAACCCGGCGTGGTTTACAGACGCTACACGGGAGACTAACGATGCTTAAGTGGCGACTACTCCTTCTCAGCCTCACACTGGCGCCTCTCCTCAGGGCACAAGCGTCAAGCCAAGTCCTCAATGGCGCGCAGCGCCCTGGGATCTCGATCGTTATAGAAAGCGCGCAGACGACCGGCTCTTATATCGCATACGTCAATCGGAAGACTGTGAGGGCACCTCGGTATTTACTAGACGCATTGGGAGAATTGCTGCTCAAGAGCGGCCGCGACACGCCCGTACTAGTGCTAGTTCATGAGCAGGTTCCCCTTAACCGTGTGGCCGAATTGCTTGGAATGGTCGATAAAGCCGGGTTTTCAACCGTGCACGCTTACTACTTCGACTCGCACCGACGGTTCATGGTACCAATCAACTTCGGTCGAGCTGTTCCGTTTTCAACAAAGACAGGACAATAGTTGCTCATCGCGGTTTGGCGCGAGAGACTATGACTCGCAGACGGGGCGCTGGACAAACAAGGATCCGGTTCTCTTCCGAGCCGGTTCAACAAACCTGCTTAGTTACACAGAGGGTGATCCTGTGAACTTCATGGATCCGTCCGGCACGTCAGGATTCTTGGTAATCAGGGCAACGGGCCGGGACACCGAGAAGCACCGGCGGACATGAGTGTGGGTCATTCTTGGATTGAGTACGCGCCGAACGGGGGTCGCACCATGAGCTGGGGAACTTGGGGTAACAACCCAGATGGCCGCGGGTTCGGGGTTCTTGAGGGTGTTGAACTTGATCGTGGATATACCAGCGACGTTTGGAGAATGGCCTACATCAGCGACTGGCAAGAAGCTGTTATGCGTCGCGAAATCCAGTATTACGAGCAGCACGTTGGTTGGAGCTGGGATCAACCTTGCTCGAGCTTCGCTCATGACGTGTGGCGGGCGGCGACAGGTGAGAACCTTTACTATCAATATCTCGGTAGTAGCAACCCGACCAGCATTCGAATTGGCGTGATTGGGGCGAATGGGGGACAGCCACGCGCGGGCGTTGGATTTCGTGGAGTCAGTGGGTGGTGGTAATGACGAGATCGAGAATGTTTTGCGTCGCTTTGGGCGTGGCTTTGCTTGCATGTGCGCGGCAGAAGACCGTTCTGCGATTCAAAGATGTGGTGCACCTTCGTGTGGAGCGTGCTGACCGACAGACAATCCGAGTGTCCGGACAAGTTTTTCATAGCGGGCTGTGCGTGTCATCGGTCACTCAAGAGCGTCGCGGCGCATCGGTGATCGTGGTGGTCCACTTAGAGCGCGCGAATGGCCGATGTAGCGGTTCATTCGCGACAATCGCGTCGGTTGAAAGCATCGACCGGATTCTATTGGGTATCCCTGGCTCTCAACAGAGCGGAGATCTAGGTGTGATCTGGGTAACGACGAAAGGGACGGTCTGAGGAACCGTGCAGTTTTCGGGCACCCGCGCAGCCATAGAGCGCACGTTCAAGGTCGGTAAACTACGTCGATGTATTCCCGAAGTTGCAACGACAGTAAGGAGCGAGCATCGCTTGAACACGTGGAGCGGCGCCGCGCGGCTGAAACGAGCATTGGGCTGACCGGGGTTCGTTGCTGCGCCGAGTACCGGGGTAGCAAACGCTGCGCCGCGCTTCCCCCCGCCCGCCCTCCCTCGTGCACGCTCGAGCAGCGCTCGTCGGAGGCGGCGTTCGTGAACGGTCGTTTCCCAGCGGATACCGCCCCGTGGCCCGAAACTCTCCGCCTAACACGCGCGTGATTGCGTTCACGCTCTCATGATCCTCGGCGTACGCCACGATTGACGGAACGCCGTCGATCCACTCATCGATGAGCCCGAGGTTGACGAAAATCATCGGCACCGACGGTGCGGCGTTGTGCGCACGCCGCGCGACATCGGCCTGATCGCGCGTCGCCGCCACCGCCACGATCACGTCGGCGTTCTTGGCCGACTCGACTGCCGCGCGGACGATACCCGATGCTTCCTCCACCTTGCGTGGAACGGGAATGGTCGCGCTGGCCCCGCCGAGATAGAGAACGCGGCGTTCTCTCAGCGACGGGAGCGATCCAATCACCGTGATCGAGCGTTCCGCAATCTCACGAACAATCCCCGGATCGGGGTCGACCGGCGGCGTCGAGCGAAGATGCGTTTTCACGGCCAGGATGTGCCGCAGCGCTCGATCTACCGTCGCCTTCCGCAATCGCCCCGATCGATACGCCGTCAGCAGGCCTCGAAAAATCGACTCGCGTTCCGCGGCTGTTCCCGCCGTCAGGATCATGTCGGCCCCGCCTTTGAGGGCCGTTATCGCCGCGGAAAGGCGGTCATCTCCCAACGCCTTCATCTGCAACGCGTCGGTGATGACGATGCCATCAAAGTGCATTTCGTCGCGCAGCAAATATCGCAAGACGCGCCGCGACAAGCTCGCCGGAGTCGATGCTGTCTCCGCGATTCGCGGCAACGCGATGTGCGCCGTCATCACGGCCTCGAGTCCATGCCGGAAGCCCTCGCGAAATGGAACCAGCTCGCGGTCCCGCATCTTTTCGATCGAAACGTCGAGCGAAGGAAGCGTCTGATGCGTGTCCTCGCGCACGCCTCCCTGCCCGGGAAAATGTTTCGCGACGGAGATGATGCCGGCTTCGTTCTGTCCTTCGATGAAGGCGGAGCCGAGAGCGGCCACGAGCTGCGGATCGTCGCTGAACGACCGCGTTCCGATAGCGTCATTGCGATGATCGGAGAGGACGTCGAGCACGGGAGCGAAATTCATGGTGAACCCGAGGTCCCGAAGGGCGGCCCCGACGGAACGGCCGGCCCGCCGCGCGAGCTCCGGCGACCCGGTCGCGCCGATGGCCATGTTGCTAGGGATCACCGGCACGCCGGAGCGGAGCCGGTGGACGATGCCGCCCTCCTGATCGATCGCGATGAACGGCGCGATTGGGCCGGCCGCCGTTCGGATCGAGTCTGTGACGTGCCTGGCCTGCTCCGCCGACTCGACGTTGTACGCGTAGAACACCACGCCGCCAACGCCACGCGACACCGCCGCCCGCAATTCGTCGCTCGAGACGTGCCCGTCGAATCCAACGATCAGGAGCTGCGCGATCTTCTGCTCCGTTGTCATCGGCTGGCCTGCAAGGAGTGGCATCGCCGAGAGAATCGCAGCCGGAAAAAATAAGCGGCTCGGCATTCCGTGATCGTATGCCGAGATGCTTGACTTTCCCGCTCCTCGGCCATAAATTGATTGAAAGTTTTATCAATTAAATTATGGCACCACGAACGTATCGCATGGAACGCCGCGCCGAGGGAGCAGAGGAGACCCGGCAGAGGATTGTGCAGGCCACCATGGCGCTGCACACCCGGCAAGGGGTGCTGGCAACCTCGCACAAAGACATCGCCAGCCTCGCCGATGTCAGCGTCGGAACGGTTTATCACCATTTCCCGACCGTCGATTCGATCGTCCGCGCATGCGGCGCGCACGTTCGCGAGCTTCTGCCTGTGCCAGGACCGGATGCCGTCAATTCGCGGGATCCGCTCCGCCGCCGCATCGAATCGCTCGCGGGCGCGGTCGTCGCTCTCTACGCGCGCATGCCGTGGCTCGAGAAACTCCGCACCGAGCGCCATGCCGTCCCGGCCCTCGACATGGGGATATCGATGCGCGAGGAAGCGATCCGACAGCTCATCCGCCGCGCCCTCGGCCGCTCTCCGTCCGCGAAAAAAGTCCGGATCGTCGAATCGATCCTCGACACGTCCGTCGTCAACCATCTTCTCGAATTCGGAATGGATCAGAAGGAGGCGGCCTCGACGCTCGCCTCGATCATCAACACCTGGCTCGAAGGAGGCCACTCATGATTACCAACACTCAGTCCGGAACCAACATCGCGGAAATCGCCCAGGGGATCTATCGCATCAACACGCCGGTCCCGGAGATTCCGGGCGGCTTCTCGTTCAATCAGTTTCTCGTCGTCGATGACGAGCCGCTGCTCTTTCATACGGGACTGCGCCGGACGTTTCCTCTGGTACAGGAGGCGATCGCACGCGTGATGCCGGTCGACAAATTACGTTATCTCGCCTTCTCGCATTTCGAGTCGGACGAATGCGGCGCGCTCAATCAGTTCCTGGCGGTTGCGCCGAACGCCGTCCCACTCTGCAGCCGCGTCGCGGCGATGGTATCCGTCGGCGACTTCGCCGACCGCCCGCCCCGCGCCATGAATGACGGAGAGCGCCTCTCGATCGGCAAGCGCGAGATCGTCTGGATCGACGCCCCGCACATTCCGCATGGGTGGGAAACCGGCTATCTGTTCGATGCCACGACGCGAACGCTTTTTGCCGGCGACATCTTCACGCAGGGCGGATCGAAAAATGCGCCGATTGTGGAAAGTGATCTGGTCGAACCGAGCGACGCCTTCCGCGTCGGATTCGCAGCTCCGATCGGCCTGCCGGATTCGTGGGCCCATCTGAGCGACTCCGAGCCGATCATCGAGAAGCTGGCATCCCTCGGCGCCACGACGCTGGCGAACATGCACGGCAGCGCATGGCGCGGGTCGAGCGAAACGGCAGCCTCGATGCTCCGTGAGCTTGCGCGAAGGGTGGCCGCCACCGGAGTCCCGGCGGCAGCGTAGTCTCCCCGACAAAATGGCATGCCTACTGCTGAGGCGTCCTCGACGTTTCCGTTGGAGGTACGCGATGGGTGAGCCAAAAAACATCGCGGGAACTGGAATCGAAGGTCTCGACCACATCCTGGTCGGCGGTCTTCCCAGGAATCGCGTGTATCTGGTGCAGGGTGATCCCGGCGTCGGGAAAACCACGCTCGGACTGCAATTCCTGCTCGAGGGGATCCGCCTTGGCGAGACCGCGATGTATATCACCCTCTCGGAGACGGCCGAGGAGTTGAGGGCGGTCGCCGACTCGCACGGGTGGTCGCTCGAGAAACTTCACATGTACGAGCAACTCGTCGGCGAAGATCAGCTGAACGAAGAGGAGACCACCGTTTTCTATCCGGCCGAGATCGAGCTCGGCGAGACGATTCGCGGCATGCTGCGCGAAGTCGAACGCATCAAACCGACGCGTGTCGTTCTCGACTCTCTCAGCGAGATCCGTCTGCTCGCTCAGAGTACTCTTCGCTATCGCAAGCAGATCCTGGCCCTCAAGCAATTCTTTGCCGGGCGCAAGATCACCGTCCTCTTCCTCGATGACCGGACCGCCGAAATCAACGACCTGCAATTGCAGAGCGTGCCGCACGGCGTCATCGAGCTGGAGCGCTACACGCCGCTGTACGGTGCGGCCAGACGCCGTCTGCAACTGGTGAAAGTCCGCGGGCTCAATTTCCGCGACGGCTATCACGATTTCTCGATCAAAACCGGCGGCATCATCGTGTACCCGCGTCTCGTGGCGGCCGAGCACCGGCACCGCGTCATGAAGGAGCAGATCCCGAGCGGTCTGCCGGAGCTCGACAAGATGGTCGGCGGCGGCATCGACCGCGGCACGAGCACGGTCATCATGGGACCGGCGGGCTCGGGAAAGTCCTCGCTGTCGTCGCAGTATGCCGTCGCCGCCGCGGGGCGAGGCGAAAAAGTCGTGCTCTATCTCTTCGAAGAGAGCATCTCGAGTCTGCTCCATCGAACCACTTCGCTCGGGATGCCGGTCGAAGACCTGATGAACCGCGGACTCATCATCGTGCGTCAGGTCGATCCGGCCCAACTACAGCCGGGCGAATTCGCGCATCTGGTGCGCGAAGGAGTCGAGACGCACGGCGCGCGCCTCCTCGTGATCGACAGTCTGAACGGATATCTGAACGCTGTTCCGGAAGAGCGCTTCCTTCTTCTCCATCTTCACGAACTCCTGGCGTATCTCGGACAGAAGGGCGTCGCGACGCTTCTCATCTTCGCGCAGCATGGTCTGGTCGGACAGATGCACGGCACGATCGACGTCAGCTATCTCGCCGACTGCGTCATATTGCTGCGGTACTACGAAGCCCAGGGACGCATTCACAAGGCGATCTCCGTCGTGAAGAAACGCAGCGGGATGCACGAGACCGCGATCCGTTCGTTCGGGATGGGACCTCAGGGCCTGAGAGTCGGCGGGGCGCTCAAGAACTATCGAGGAGTGCTGAGCGGAACGCCGACCTACGAACACACAATCAGAGAGATTGAGGATTCCGACCAGTGAACGGGGAAATCAGCGAGCGGATTCTGGTGGCAGCACCGACCGGACGCGATGCTGAGCTGATCTGCGCACAACTCGGCGCGAACGGCCTGCGCGCCGAGAAGGCCGCGAACGCCGTCGCCGTAGCGGAGGCGATTGCGACGGGCGTCGGCGCCATCGTGCTGACGGAAGAAGCGCTCGCGGCGGACGGCTTGTCTGCGCTGAGCCGCGCGCTGACGCAACAGCCGGCATGGTCGGAAGTGCCGCTGATCCTGCTGACGGGAGAGGCATCACAGACGTCGCGCAGCCGCACCGTCGAAGGTCTCGAAGGACGCACGAACATCACGCTGATCGACCGGCCAGTTCGGATTAAAGCGCTGGTGAGCGCAGCACAATCGGCTCTCCGCGCGCGACAGCGGCAGTACGAGATCCGCGATCTGATGGTGCAGCTCGAGAACCGTCTTCACGAGCGCGACAAATTCCTGGCCATCCTCGGGCACGAGC
The DNA here is from genome assembly GCA_030948915.1 of Acidobacteriota bacterium. Lineage (GTDB taxonomy): Bacteria > Acidobacteriota > Thermoanaerobaculia > Gp7-AA8 > Gp7-AA8 > Gp7-AA10. The sequence continues at coordinate 18,834 of JALYZI010000060.1, read as the reverse complement.
TGCGGAATCCGTTGTCGGCCATTCTGCTCGCATCGCAGATGACCGCTGGCGACGGAAAACTCGACAACGAACATGCGCGCCTCATCGAGCGGCAGTCGCGGCATCTCACGCAGCTCGTCAACGATCTGCTCGACCTCTCGCGTGTCGTCACCGGCAAGATCATCCTGAAGCCGCGCGTGATCGATCTGCGCGAGGTCGCGTCACAGTCGCTCCGCACGGTCCAGAGCTCCACACAGGCGCAAAAGCTCGACATCCGTATGTCGCTTTCGGAGGAGCCTGTCCGGATCTACGGCGATCCGGTCCGCGTCGATCAGATCCTCAACAACCTCCTGACCAATGCCGTGAAGTACACGCCGGCCGGCGGGCACATCAACATTCGAATCGAGGCTGACGATCGCCAAGCGGTGATCCGCGTCGAGGACGATGGCGTGGGCATCGCGCCGAATCGCCTCGACGGGATCTTCGAGATGTTCGCGCAGCTCGACAACGCCATCGGGCGCGCGCAGGGGGGCATGGGAATCGGCCTCGCGCTCGTTCGCAACCTCGTCAATCTGCACGGCGGAACAGTCCGGGCGAAGAGCGAGGGACCGGGGAAAGGAAGCGAGTTTGTCGTGACGCTTCCACTGGCCGCCGCCGACATCGCCGTGGAGCAGGAGGTTTCGGCGCCCGCTCCCGACAAGACATCCACTGCCGCGCGCCGCATTGTCATCATCGAGGACAATGCCGACGTTCGCGATCTTCTCGTCCTCAAACTCAGTCGCCTCGGCCATGAGGTCACCGGCGTTGGTAACGGCGTCGAGGGGCTTCAGGCTGTCATCGATGCCGAGCCCGATCTCGCACTCATCGACCTCGGACTGCCCGGCCTGGACGGTTTCGGGGTCGCCGAACAGGTCCGTAAGCAACTCGGCGATTCGGTGGTTCTGGTGGCCGTCAGCGGATTCGGCCAGCCCGACGACAAGCGCCGAGCGATCGAGTCCGGCTTCGACGAGCACATCACCAAGCCCGCCGACGTTCACGACATCGAGTCACTGCTGAGCCGGTTTCCGCCGAGGAATTCGAAGAGCGAAGCGGTGTTGTAATTCGCAACCGCGATGGTTTCTCGCGTCCTCGTCATCGAGGACTATTCCGACCTCCGCATCGCGATTCTCGCGACGCTCGACCGCGCGCACTACGCCTGCGTCGGCGCCGCCACGCCCGACGAGGCCATCGGGAAACTGAAAGCCGGAAACTATGCGGCCATCGTGCTCGATCCTTTGGCCGACCTGCCGAGCGATCCCGTGATGATCTTTCTTCGCGAGCAGCAGCCCGAGCAGGTTCGGAAAGTCGTGATCCTCGGCGACGACGGATTGCGCAAGCCGTTCAATCCCGCCGATCTCGTCGCACGCCTCCCGATTTCTAACGCTTGATCGACAGTCTGGGCTGATCGACGCGTTCATTAGAAGGGAAGCGCAAACCGAGATCGGTCTTGCGCGCGTACTTTCGAATCACCAGGCGAAGCGGCTCGAGACTATTCGAGACCTCGCTGCTGTAGGCCGCGTCGTGGTCGTTGTCGGTCGATTCCGTCACACGGTCCAGCAGATCGGCATAGGTCTGCGCGTCGTTGATGTACATCGGCAGCTCGCTGTGGCGAAGCTGGTTACGCCGCGAAAGCATCAGGTCGCGGGCGAACTCGATATCGTCATGCGACACCTTCGCCGGCCACAGCGAAAGCAGGTGGTTCAGGCGGTCAGCCGTCTGCTTCAGGGCGGCTGCGAACTCATCTCGCACGGACGCCATTGCCATGGCCGAGTGCGTTCAAAACTCACGCCTGATCAATAGATCCCCGGCACCAGCCTTTTTGTACGTGCGGCGTAGCTTCGATAGCGGTCGCCAAAATGGCCGATGAGCGCCTGCTCTTCCACCCGGATGCGATAGCCGAAGCCGATGATCGAGGTAATCGCGATGATCGCGAGGCTCAACCAGCTTCCCAGGGCGAAGCCGAGGCCGGTGAAGGAAAGCAGCAGGCCGGTGTATGCCGGATGCCGGATCCAGCGATACAGGCCGCGCTGTATCAGTTCGTGCGCTTCCTGAATCGTCACCCGCACGCTGAAATAGCGTCCCAGCGTGAGAATCGCGGCCGCGCGGATGACGATGCCGATGAAAATCAGCGCGATGCCGAGCCAGAACAGAGTGTCGCGGTCCGGCATCGGCCACCAGCGACGGAGGCGGCCGGCCGCGAAGATCCCGCCCCCGACCAGCACCCACAGCACGATGTGCGATCCGCGGTCCTGCCGCGACCCTGCGCGCCTGCGGGCGAAGACAACGATCTCGACCGCCGCCCACAACCCATAAAAGAGCGCGAGAACGCGATCATGGTTCATCATTCCAGTTTACGCATGGACAAGAAGTCTGTTCGCGAGCTCTTCCCCGTCACGCGCAACCTGGTCTACTTCAATCACGCCGCCGTCGGCCCGCTCTCAACGCGCGCTGCCGAGGCGATGGAGCGCCACGTGCGCGATCAGCGCGATCACGGCGCTTTGCACTGGCGCGAATGGTACGCCGAGGATGCAAAACTGCGCGCGTCGGCGGCGCGGCTGATCGTCGCCGACCCCGGCGAGATCGCGATCCTCAAGAACACCTCGGAAGGTCTGTCGTTCGTGGCCGAGGGGTTCCGGTGGAAGCAGGGGGAGAACGTGATCACCACCGCGATGGAGTTCCCATCCAACTTCGCGCCGTGGAAAGCGCTCGGGCGGCGCGGCGTGGAGTGCCGCGTGGCCGATGCTCCGACGGTCGATGCAATCGAGAGGCTGATCGACGCCCGCACCCGCATCGTCTCCGTCTCCTCGGTAGCGTTTCACAACGGATTCACCGCCGACCTCGATGCCATCGGCGATCTCTGCGCGCGCCGCAACATCCTGTTGTGCGTCGACGCGATCCAGAGCGTCGGCGTGCTGCCGATCGATGTGCGCAAATCGAAGATCGCGTTCCTGGCCGCCGATGGACACAAATGGATGTGCGGTCCGGAAGGGGCCGCGATCTTCTACGTCGCGGCCGCGCATCGCGATCGCCTGGAAGTCCTGGAGACCGGATGGACCAACATCGAGCGGCAGGGAAGTTTTCTGGAGTGCGGTCCTGACCTGAAGCCCGACGCGCGCCGTTACGAAGCCGGAACGCTCAACACCAACGGCGTCTTCGGACTTCGCGCGGCCATCGATCTGCTGCTGGAGATCGGGATCGAGAACATTGCGCGGGAGGTGGTCCGCATCGCGGGGCGTCTCGCCGGCCGGCTGGAGGAGATCGGATGGCGCGTGGGGTCGCCGCGTCCGATCGCGTCGGGGATCGTCGGCGCGATTCCACCGGGCGTAGAACCGTCGCTGCTGCGATGGCATCGGACGCTCGAAGAAAACGGCGTCGTCTGCGCGCCGCGTGAAGGCATGCTGCGGTTTTCGCCGCACTTCTACAACGACGATGCGGAAGTCGACCGGCTGATCGAACTGCTGCGTTAAAATTGATCATGCTGACAGCGATGGTGGTGGCGGGTGTGGCGCTGATCGCCGGCGCTCTCCTCGGATGGCTCCTGAGCGGGCCGCGGCTGCATCGTGCCGAAGTGGCGCGGGCGGTTGCCGAGACGCGGCTGGAGGAGGTCGAGCGCGCGCACGGATCGGTCGGCGACACGTTCGCGGCCGAGGCTCAGCGGGCATTTCAGAATGTCGGCGAGTCGCTGCTGCAGATGAGCAAGACCCAGATCGACGGCTCGCTCGACACCAAGCGCGCCGAGATCGAGACGCTGCTGACTCCGGTGCGCGAGATGCTCGATCAGTATCGCCACGAAGTCGCGAAGAGCGAGCTTGTGCGCAATGAGGCCTACGGCGGATTGCAACAGCAGATCCTGACGATGCTCTCCGCGAACCAGACGACGCAGCGCGAGGCCGCCCGGCTTGCGAATGCGCTGCAGTCACCGACCGTGCGCGGGTCGTGGGGAGAGAACTCGCTAAAGCGCTGCGTGGAGCTGGCGGGCATGAGCGAGTTCTGCGACTTCGACGTGCAGGAGACGCTGTTCAGCGAGGAGGGGCGGCGTCTGCGTCCCGATCTGATCGTGCGCCTGCCGAACCGGCGCGTGATCGCGGTGGATGCCAAAGTTCCGCTCACCGAATATCAGTCGGCGGCCAACGAAGAGAACGAGCCGAAGCGGCTCGAGCTGCTGCAGGCGCATGCGAAGGTACTCAGGCGTCACATCGAGACGCTGAGCCGGCGCGAGTATCAGGCGTCGATGAGCGAGTCGCTGGACTTCACGGTGATGTTTCTGCCGGGGGAGCATTTCCTGTCGGCGGCGCTGATGGCCGATCCGTCGCTGTTCGATTTTGCGGCGTCACGGCGTGTGTTCGTCGCATCGCCGATGGTGCTGCTACCGCTGCTGCGCGCGGTGGAGTCGGGATGGAAGGCCGAGCGGACGGAGGAGAACGCCAAGCGGATGCACGACGCGGGCGTGGAGCTCTTCAATCGATTCGTGAAGGTGATGGAGCTGTTCTCGACGCTGGGCGGATCGCTGCGGCGGACGGTGGAGCACTACAACGCGGTGATCGGATCGGTGGACTCGCGGCTGTGGCCGAAGGGCGAGGAGATGCAGCGCCTGGCGGGCAGCGGCAAGGAGCTGGCGTCGCTGGAGCAGATCGAGGCCGTGCCGCTGGAGTCGTCGAAGCTGCGGCTCACAATGCAGGGAGAAGGGCCGGCCGACGTCGTGCAGTTCGAGAAGTAATTTTTCTTTCCCCCCAGGGTAGCAATTCCCCCCGCCCGGTCACTCCTTAGGCAAGGGTCCAAATGCGAACTGCCGTCGCGGCCATCGCGTGGCTTGTGGTGTCGTCTTCTCTGGGGGCGGGAACGCTCTTCCCGACTCCGCTGCACCTGGTGCGCCGGATCGATGATCCGATTTCGAAGAAATCGACGACCCTCGACGAGTTTTGTCTGGGCGACCGGATCGTGTCCATAAGCGGCGCACGCGTCGCGATTACCGATTATGGAACGCAGACCCTCACTGAGATCGATCACGCGAGCGCGACCTACAGCGTGACGCGCTTCGATGACATCGCGAAGGCCCGCCCGAGCGTCGCTGCTTCAGGCAAAGCGAGCGTGAACGTCACGGTGGACCGCACTGTCGCGCTCTCTCGCGACGCGGTCGAGGCGATCGTCGGTGCCGCCTATCCGAATCACCGCGATTCGCGTCACGAACAGATCCTCGCCGCTGCCGCACCCGCCATCAGCGGCCGCGTCGCCGCTCAGTCGATGGACTCCGCCTTTGGCCTTCCAACAGACACCTCGATCGTGTTCGAAGAAGGTTTGACGTATCGCAATGTCGTGATCCGCTTCGACCACGATCTTCCGCCCGCTCCGATGATGCTCATCGACCCTGGAGCGACTCGCGTCGAGTCGCGCCTCACGCGCATGACGCGCGAAATGCAGCAGCTCGACAAACTGCCCAGACAGTGACGGCGGATGCGATCTTACCGATCAGGCGTCGCCGCCGTTCTCATCGCGTTCCTGGCGGCGGCCGCGCTCGGTGACGAGATCGCGCGCGCGAATCTCAACATTCTCGGCATCTCGCTGGAAGTCGATCGAGCGCCGGTCGCCACCGGAATCGACATCCCGGTCGCGGTGCAGACGATCTACGGCGGAAAAAAGAATGACGACGCCCATTCGCCTCCCGACCTCTCGGTCCTCGGCGATCTGACCGGCGCGGGCCTCGATACTCCGCTGACACTGGCGACGAAGCCCGGGCGGCAATTCCAGATCCCAGCGCTCCACCAGCCAGGCGATTATGTCCTGCAAAATATTCGACTCGTCGATCGCGATGGCCGCTTCATTCAACAAGCGACTCCATCCTTCGCGAAAATTACTGTCGCGGATGTTTTGAAGACCAGCGTCCGCGTGCGGCAGCTCTCGCCGGACGAATTACGCGCGCGAGGGTTGAACCTCGACGCTCGAGCGTTCGATTGTTTCCAGTTGACGATGGTATTCGCCATCAACGGACAAGAGGTCATCGTCCCCTACGACGTCATTGTCGACAAAAGAACGCACGAGATCATCACGCCTCCCGCGCCGAGCGACGTCCGTCTTCCGAGGCCGCCGATCGCCGGACCGCCGCCGCGATTTCAACCGCCGGACGTGTTCACCGGCGTCATCACCGAAGACATCGACAGCAGTGGCGCGCCGCCGGCCGGAGCGCCGAGCGGCGACGGTGGAATCACCCGTCGCCGTCCGATTGTGCCGGCGGCTTTGGTCATCCCAGCTGGATTCGGCGTCCTTCACCAATTCTTCGCGGTGGTTCTGAACGTTTCGAATAACGCGCCCGCCGGCGCGGCAATCCGTCTTCAGGATGTCCAGGCCACGCTGACCTCGCCGCTAGCGATGCGCGTGGCCAAAGTGACGCCGCCGGTGACGCTCGGACAAGCTGTTCCGATCACTGACAAGGCGACCGGCACCACGTTTCTCGTTGCGCAGGCGGAGGGCTCAGCGGAATGGAGCCTGGAAGCGCTGCGCGCGGGAACGCACACATTGAACGTCGCAATTCGCGCGACGTACTCGGCGCCCGATCAACCGAACATTCCTCTCAAGGGCAACGTCGCGGCATCGATCGTGGTGAGTGATCCACGTTTTCAAGTGAACTTCGTGCATCCCGACACTGTCCGGAAAGCCGAGACATACACCGCGCTCGCATTCATCACAAACGGCTCGCCGACGACGCAGACGGTCGTGGTCGACACGCGCGACATCTCGCCGTGCTCGACCGGCATCTATTCGAACAACATTTGCCGCGTTGACGGCGATCCATCGCCCGAATTGACGATCGCGCCCGGCGAGACGAAGACGCTCACGTATCACCTCCAAGCGGGTTTGACGGGCCACATCTACGCAGCGGCCGCCAATGCCGACTCGGGAATCAGCGCGTCGGTGACGCTCGCGATGGGAGTCAGCCCCAGCGGCGTTCCTCTGTCGCCGGCGACGCTGATCCTGCCCTACTACTCGAGATTTCTCGATCCGGACCTTGTCAATGCGCAGCTCGCGCTTTTTGGAATCGGATACAGCCTCGCCACCGCACCGCTTTCGCCGCGGACCGCGCTCCTGCCCCGCGTGCTGCGCGGCGACGTCTTCCAGCGCGCGCAGGATGTTGCACGCGCCGGCCAGCGCATGTTCATTTCGCGACGCGATGTCAGCCGCGATGATCCGGTCGAGGACCGCGATCCCATCTTTCATCTGGCCCTCGATCTTCTCGGCAACATCGAGCGGGTGGATCGTCTCGCGACGTCTGCCGACCTGCGCGAATGGGATGAGCTCCGCAGACTCGACGACAACGGCCGGAAGGCAGGCGCTGCGATGGCGCGCGAGATCGAACGTGTCGGTCTCGCGGGTGGCAAGTCGATCTCGCAGTTGGTGGATGCCTTCGCGGCGGCGACATCGCATCGCTCGCCGTACGTTCTGGCGGTCGTGCATGGCGCTCCGGTTGCCGGTGCGCAGCGTCCATACGCGACGACAGTCACGAGTGTTTCGTCGCGAACCCAAATCGCTCTCCCCGCTGAAGCGACCGGCGGCTGGGCTCGATCATTGCCGTATGGCGAGTTGACGCAGCTCAACTCATCAACGGAATCCGGCGAAGCTGCGATTGTCGGGCGCTGGACTGAGTCGCTCGAGCTCACGGTCAGTGCCGCGTCGCCCACATTCACGATCGACCTGATTTATCCAGACGCGGCGGACGGCTCTTTTCTGCGCGCATCGCTTCCTGTCACGAATGCCGATTCGCGCACACCAGTGAGAATCGTGATGGAGCGAGGCAAACCACCCACGATCACCGGCGCACTGATCGCCGGTTCTCTGACGTCAACTCCCGTTTCGCAAACACCATTGCAGCTCGTTGCAGCCGCGCAGGACCTGCATCTCGATGACGACGGTCACGTCGTTTCGATCCTGACGAATCGACCCGTGACCTCCGCAGATCGCGATCGTTTGGCGTTGACGTCCCGAGTGGCTGCCGCCGGATACGAAGCGACGCGCCGCAACAACCCGGCTGATCCGAACGCACAAGTCGTGATTCCCGGCGCCTCGCTGCAGGATGACGGAAGGGTCATCAACATCAGCTTCGATCATGCGTTGTCGTCGAATGCGACCTACACAATCGCCGTCGACCCTTTGAGCGATGTTCGAGTGAACGGTATGACGAGTCCCGCCTCCTCGCTCGCGCCGCGAATCGATAACAACCGCCCCGGCGGAATTCTCTACGGGAAGGTGCTCCGAGGTGACGGGTCGCCGGTGGCCAACACGGCGGTGCAACTGACGACGAGCGAGCGATATCAATTCGATGTCACGTTGCCGTCGGGGGACTTCATTTTCGAATTTGTTCCGCGCGACATCGATCGCAACATCTCGGGCAACTACACGCTCGCGACCCAGGCGGAGGGGAAGTTCGCGCAGCTCGACGGCGCAATTCGAACGCCAGGCCAGGTCCAGCGCGTCGTTCTTCAATTCCTCGGACGCGGGTCAGTGACCGGAACGCTGAAATACAGCGATGGCTCGATCGCGATCGGAACGGTGACGGCGGGGAGCTCGATCTACAACGAGTTCCATCAGGTCGGCACGGACGCTCTCGGCGTTTTTAACGTCCGCGATCTTCCGGTAGGTCCGATCACCCTCGCCGCCACGGATGCCAAAGGCAACGTCACCTATGCCGCGACGCAGATTCATGCGCCGGGCGAAGTCGTCAAGCACGATCTCGTATTTCAGAAGCGAGATCTCGCCGGATTCGCAACCGTCCGCGTCACGGTCAGGAGGTCTGATACGTCCGCGCCTGTTGCCGGTGCGCGCGTCGGCGTTTACACCCAAGGCTGCGGGCTGCTCGATGGGCACACGGACGGCAACGGCCGATTCGAATTTGCAAGGGTGCCGGCGGGCTTCGTCTCGCTGCTGGCTTCGGAGTTCAATCTGACCCGAGAAAGCGCCGGCATCGATTTTGACCTTCGGGCCGATTCGGTCTTTGAGCAGGTGCTCACACTTCACGTGCCAGTGCCCGGCGATCCGCAATTCGTCACTCTGCACGGAACTGTGTGGCGCGATGACCCCGCTGCGCCTAACGATCGCACGCGCGACCAGCTCGTCCCCGACGCCGTCGTCACGATTCGAGGGCTTGCCGCCGTCACCGCCGACTCCCACGGCGAGTACTCGTGTCCTTCTGTTCCTGTCACCCTGAGCGACAAGAAAGTCTTGTCCGTTTTTGATCCGGCAACCGGCAGGCAAGGCACATTCGCCCTTCCGACGCTGCAGGCCGGCGCAACGAACGAGCTGAAATTGTTGCTCCAAACGACTGCGCCGCGTGGCACGGCGACGATTCGTGTGCGCCTCCTGAATGCCGCTGGAACGACGGTTTCCGACCATCGCGTGATCTCGCCTGGCTTTCCTGCGGATGTGTTCACCGCGAAAGGAAATGGCGTTTATGAACTGAACGTCACCGTGCCGCAAGCGCTCACGGTCTGGGCCGTTCCGAGCGGACGGCACCCGATTTACGGAGATCAGTTCGCGCGTGGCACGGTCAGCGCCGACTTCGACGGCCAGGTTTCGGTCGTCGAATTGCGCCTTCCCGGACAAGGGACCGTGCTTGCAAAGATTCTCATTCGCAAGCCTTGTCCGAATGGCCAGACGAGTTGCGCTGAGGATTACGACGTCGCGCAGGGAACCGTGGGAATCGGCTATCCGGTCTGGGATGAAGCCGAGCAGCAACTATCGATGAGCACACGATCTATTGCAACGGACGCCGCGTCCGGCGTAGCGGTCATCACGCAAGTGCCGGTCGGCCAGCAGCCTCTCGTCGAGACTGTCGATCATCCGGCGGGCTACGCGTCGGTGGCAGTGGCGACTGCATTTGATGGCGACACGCGGCAGGTCGAACTGAAACTTTCCCAACTGGGCACGGTGAGCGGACGCGTTTTCTCCTTTGACGGACAAACGCCGATTGCCGGCGCTTCGGTCCGACTCTCCGGATCTGCCGCGAACCTCGGGCCGGTGATCACGGCGGCCGACGGCGCGTTTCGTTTTGCAGGAGTTGCCGCAAATCAGCCGTTCCGGATCAAGGCAGAGATCTCTCAGGACGGAATCTTCAGAACGGGCTTCGTCGATGCTGCGTCGCCGCGTTTCGGCGGACCAGTCAGCGGCCTGGCGGTCATTCTTCGGCAGCAGGGGAGTATCGACGGAACGATCGTCGACGCGAATGGTGTCGCGGTTCCGCTCGCGCACTACTGGGGCCGCGAGCTGTCGTGGCCGAATCGAACGTTCGGATCGCCAACCGATCCCTTGATCGCGGGAACCGACGGACATTTCTTCCTCAACAATTTGTTCAGCGGTGGCGTTCGGGTGTCCGCTGCTTCGCCCGCGCATCAGGAGGATCGCGGCGACTGGCAGGGGGAGATCAAGTTTGAGAATGACAATCAGACACGCGTGATTTTGCAGGTGGGCAGCGGCGGGTCGGGCTCGGTCAGCGTCACGGTCGTCGATCCGGCGAACGCGTTTCAGCGCGTTCCGCTTGCGGAGGTCACCCTGCTGCGCGGTGGCGTCGGGTTCGATTTCGGCATCACCGACCAAAATGGCGTTGCGGTCTTCGAGAACGTGCCGGCCGGCAATTTCGATTACTCGATTCGGGCAACATCAAAACGTGTAGGACGTTCCGGAAGCAGCGAGACCTTCCGGCTCGCGCGCGATGCGATCGTCCCGACCCAGATCGTCCTCGATCTTCTCGGCCGAGTCGCCGGCACGCTGGTCGACGGCGACCTGACGCCGTCGCCTCCGGTGAAAGGCGCACCGGTGCTTCTGACATCCGGTGCGCTCAATTCGGCATCGTCGACCGGAAACGGCGGTGATTTTCTCTTCGATGGCATTCCGGAGGGGACGTTCCACCTCGATGCGATCGACCCCGACAGCGGTCGCCATGCGTTTTCTTCGGGCGATCTCTTCATCAGCCGGCTCTTTCCTGAGCGCAACGGTATCCAGTTGTCGCTGGAAAAAACAGCACGCATTAGCGTGAAGGTTTATTTGCCGGACGACGCCGGCAATGCAGGAGCTCTCGCTCCGATTGCGGATGTCAAAGTTTCTCAAGGCGGAACGCCGTACGTTCGCGAGCTGCAGGGCAACAATCTCACGTTCGCGAAGATGTTCTCCCGCTTCGGATATCACATCGAGGCGAAGGAGATGGGCGGGGAGGAGCGGAGCGTTCGCTACGACGGAACATTCGCGGCGGGCGCACCCGATGGTCAGGTCGTCCTGGTGTTTCCCACATCCGGCACTGTCCGCGTGCAAGTCACCGCCGACGATCCCGCATTGATCGCAAACGCTCGCGTCACGATCAACAGCCGCGACAAGGGCGCGACGCTCTTCACCGATGCCGCCGGGAACGCAGCCGCCAGCGGTCTCGCGCTGGGACCAATCAGCGTGCAAGTCACGTCCGCGAGTCTTTCTGCGTCCGCGAACGGAACTCTGCAGAGCCATGCAACGCCACTCGTTCTGACGGTGAAGCTCGGCAATCGCGCCTCCGTCGATGGCTATGTCGATGCTGAAGAGGGAGGACCGTCGAGCGGAACGAGGGTGTTTATCGAGGTGAGCAGTGCGCTGCTCTCCGGGTTGCTGCGCCTCGATACTCGAACGGATGCGAATGGCCACTTCGTGTTTGCCGGCATCCCGATCAGCAACACGCGTGTGACGCTGACGATGCTCGGGCCCGACGATGCCACGACGGGGGCGATCATCCGCGATCAGCTCCTTCCGGATAGTGCGACCGGCATCGTGTCGATGCCGAGGGTGAAGCTGGATGCGACACGGCCGCGGGTGGTGAGCATCGATCCGCCTAACAATGCCAACAGCGTCTCACCGAATACCAATGTAATCGTGACCTTCAGCGAGCCCTTGAGCGCTGCATTCGTCGCACCGTCGTTCATTCAGCTCGTTGCGACCGATACGAATACGCAGGCGGCGGCGACGGTCACGTCGGAGGTCGTGAGCGGTCAGTTCCGAATCCGCGTGACGCCGTCCGGTCTGTTGAAAAGCAATGTCGTCTATCGCGTGTCGGTCAGCGGCAGCATTCAGGATCTCGCCGGTCATACGTTGATTGCGCCGGTGGGCAGCTGTTTCACCTCGGTCAACTACACCGAGCCGCGCGTCATTCGGATCGACCCGCCGGTCGAGCTGCCGATCGCGGAGGGTACGAGCTTCCGCCTCGAGTTCAACAAAGCGATTGACAGTGCTTCCTTTCAGAACGGCGCCGTCGCGAAGCTCGAGCAGCTCGACACACTGCATGGCCTGGCGACGGCCGCGATTCCCATCCAGGTCTTTCTCGATCCGACCTACGCCGCCACTCTCGTCATCGCGCCAACCGGGGTTGCAATCCAGCCATCGGCCTTCTATCGCGTAACGGTCAACGGGGTTCGGGACAGGCAGTCGCCGCCTAACATTCAGAACGCGGCGCAGTCCTTCGACTTTTTCTCGTTCGACCATGTCAAGCCGATCGTGTCGATCCTTTCGCCCGTTCCGGCCGGATTCCCGCTGATCTCGAACGTCGCCTATTCCGCGAGCGTGAAGATCACCGATGACGGCATCGTCACGTCGAAGGATGTGCAATACGTCGACTGGTTCGACTCCGACGGGGCCACGGATCGTTTCCTCGTCCGGACGAAGGTTGCGCCTTTTGCCTACAACTTCGCGGCGCCGCGCACGACAACCGGAACGACGTTCACCCTGAAGGCCAGCGCGACGGACTTTTCGAATAACACCAGCGATCTCGCGACGTTCACCTGGAACATTGCGCCTAACAATCCTCCCGCCGCAGTCACCGTGACGCCGACGCCTGCGTCGGCCTACCTTACCGGGCACGTGGATGTTGCGGTTGCGTTCGCAGACGAAGGTCTGACCGCGACGATCGCGTTGAAAGCGGTTGGTGTGCATCTCGACGGATCCCCGTACGAGCTGCCGATCTCGAACCAGCAGGTGACCCGCGCTGCGGTCGATGCGGCGTGGCCGGCTGTTCATTTCGGCGTCGATCTGCCTCGCGATCTGAAAGAGGGCGATGCGTTACACGTCACGGCGACGGTCACCGACTCCATCAACCAGGCTGCCAGCGCAGCGGCTGACGTTGCGGTCCTTACCGACTCCACTCCGCCGCGCATCGTGTCAATCTCGCCGGCATCGGAAACCCACGTTAAGTTCGGGACTAATTATCGTATTGTATTAATAGCAAACGATTCCGAGTCTGGCATCGCGCACGTGACGTTCGCGTATGACAACAAACTCGTCGACCTCACTTATGGCGCGTTGAACACGTTTTCGACCGATGCCGTCGTCACGGCGAAGAACGCTGACACGCGGATCCACATCGTCGCGACGGCCTACGATTTCCACGGCAACAGCACAGCCGCGACGACGGACGTCATCTACGACGGCCTCAGTGACGGGACGGTGCCGGTCGCGCAGTGGCTGACACCTCTCGACGGCGCCGCACTTCCAGCAGGTCAGTCGATGCCGGTCAAATTGCGCGTTCACGCAACCGACGATGTCCACATCGAATCGGTGCAGTTCGAAAGCAACGCGTTCGTGTCTCCGGTTGCGCCCGTCACCTCCCCGGACGCGAACGGCGTCTATGAGCGCATCGCGACGATCAATGTTCCAGCGAATGGTTCCTTTGTGGTCTCCGCGACCGTTAGCGATGCGAATCCAGCGCACAACGTGGTGCTCCCGATCACGATCGATGCGGTGTCGGTCGATCAACAGATCCTCGCGGACGCGGCGATCACGGCGTCGAACGCCGCACAGTATGCGAATCGCTCGCTTCTCGTATCTGGCGCAAGTACGCGGCTCTACGTCACCGTTCCGATAGCGCTGCGCAATCTGATCGTTCTGGATGGCGCGAAGATCAGCAATCCCGATCGCGTCAAGCTCGATGTCACTGTCAGCGATCGTCTGTACGTCGACGGCGACTCCTCCATCGACGTCACCTCCAAGGGTTATCTCGGCGGCTGGGCCCGTAGCGAAGATGGCGTCACTCAGAACAACGACGCGCGCGGCATGTCGAGCGGAGTCGGACCTCTGGACGCATCCGGATCGCACGCGGGGCTCGGCGGAGGCATTTCGCCGAACGCAGCTTACGGGTTGATGACGCAGCCGATGGATTTTGGCGCGGGCGGTGCGGGCGGCGCGACCTGCTGCGTCGCCGGCGCGAATGGCGGCGGCGCAATCGCGCTTCACGCCGGGATCGATCCGTCGGACCTCGGGCGAATCGTCATCGCCGGCGCCGTGCGTGCTGATGGCGGTAGCGGCATTGGCGTCCGTTACGCCGGCGCCGGTGGAAGTGTTGCGCTGAGTTCGCGCGCTCTGATCGCAAGCCCCGCGACTCGCATCACGGCCAACGGCGGCGACGACGACGCCGTCGCGAATGGTGATTCCGGCGCGGGCGGAGGACGCGTCGCCGTTTCAGTTGTCGAGCGTCTCGATCTCTTCGATCCTGCTGTCGAATTGCAGGCGCGCGGCGGTCGCAACGGTACGAGTGCCGAAGGCAGGAGCTATTTGGATGGCGGGGCGGGGACGGTTCTCCTGCGTCGGCCTAACATGACGAGCGCAGAATTGATCGTCTCGTCGTTCGATGAGCGGTATCCAACTTCCACGCATCTGACGCGATCGACGCCGCTGACGGGATCTCTGATGTTTGACGCGATCACCATCGGCCCGCGCGCGCTCGCCCGATTCGATTCTGACTACGTGGCGCCGCTGATCAAAGTGGATCCGACGGCTGTCGTACTCGCGGCTTCGGATCGGCCGACGATCCTGTTGACGCCCGCACCGCCGGCCGGCGCATCGCTGATTCAGGATACGAGTTTCTCGGCGACGTACACCGCCTCATCGATCGCCGGCGTTGGCGCGATCGCGCTGACGTTCATCTCGAGCGGCGTAGCTTCTTTCTCGGACTATCCGGCGTCAGTTCCTGCGACGCAGGCCAGCTTCGCGGTGCCCGCAGATGCGCCGACAGGAGCGGCGACGCTGCGCGCGGTCGTGACAGATCGCGCCGGTCGAACCGCAGAGGCGGCCGCCAATTTCACCGTGACGGCCAATGCGCCGCCGGTGATCGATCATTTCGATGTTTCGCCGCTCCAGATTTACGCCGGCCACACCGCCGTCGCGAACGTCACAGCCTCCGACGATGTCGGCGTCCGCTCGGTCGGTCTCTCGGCGTCGTCAGGAACGATTTCTTCTTCGCCGCCGGCTGTCACCGGCAAGTCAATGTCGCAGACGTTCTCGATTGCGCTCGCGCCGTCCTTACCGGGCGGAACGATCGTGCAACTGACTGCGACGGCCAGCGACGGTTTCCCCGGTCGCGCGGCGACGACTCAGAACGCAACAGTGACCGTTCTCGCCGATTCCATTCCGCCGGCGGTCACGATCACTGCGCCGGCGGCGAATGCCGCATTCGACGTCAGCTCACTCGTGCGCATTCCGATTCGAGCAACAGCGATCGATGCGGAAGTCGGAGTCACACAAGTCTGGGCCTCGATCGACGGCGGGCCCGCGATCGCGATGACGCCAGACACCACAGCCGGCAATGCATGGATGGTTGATGTGCCGGTTCCGTCGGTCGACGGTTTGGAGCCGGTGATCAAGTCGATCGTCGTATTCGCGAAGGACTACGGAGGAAATACTGGGCAATCGGCGCCGCGCTCCATTCGCATTCAGCCGGTGGTCGATCCCAACGGGCCGGCCATCGGGTGGCTCTGTCCTTCGGCGGGCGCGCTCTTTCCATCAGGTTACGCAGCAAAGGTTCGTGTCAGCGTTGTCCCGGCAAGTCAGGACAACGACGTGGTTTCCGTCAATTTCTTCGTCGGCGATTCCACCTCCGCTCTTGCGGCAACATCGGTCGGCAACAACATCTGGGAGGCGACGCTCGCCCTGCCGTCAGGATCGGAGGGCATGGCTGTTCCCTTGAAAGCGGTCGCGACTTCGATTCGAAACAATGTCGCGACGCTTCAGCGGACAGTCGCGTTGGCAAACGGCAGCGTGATCGGTTCCGACATGACGATCGCGGCCGGCACCGCGACCTATGAAAACGTAACGTTAATCGTCACGGGAGGAACGGTGACGATCGACGGTCACCATACATTTGCGAGATTGCTCGTCCTGGATGGCGCGGTCGTAACGCATTCGATCATGGGCAGTCTCGATGTTCAGATTACCGGCATCACGTACATTTCATGCGGTGGAAGTATTGATGCCTCCGGACGTGGCTATCAGGATGCGGCCAGCGGTGGCGCCGCAGGCGCAGGCGGCAGCCATGGCGGTCAGGGCGGCGGCGCCGCGCTCGCGCCATTCGGCTCGACGTTTGATCCAAAAGAGCGTGGAGGCGTCGGCGTCCAAGCGCCTAACTGCGCGCCTTGCGATGGAACGGGCGGCGGCATCATTCGCCTGCGGCCGCAGTCGCTGATCGTCGACGGCACGCTCGCCGCCAACGGAAAAGGAACGCAGGCGGGCGGCGCCGGTGGCAGCATCCGGATCGACGCAACGCAGGTTGCAGGAAGCGGCACGATCACCACGAACGGCGCGGCCGCTCCTGCCAGCGGCGGCGGCGGCCGCATCGCGATCTACTTCGCTGGTCTAACACTTCCCCGCGCGAATCTGAGTGCGACGGGCGCCGCTGCCGGGACGCTCTACCTCAAATCGTCGTCGCAGCCGTTCGGCGATTTGATCGTCGACAACAAAGGCCTCGCGACCACCGGCAAGTCCGGTTTGACGGGAGTCGGAATCAGCACGACGACCAGTTCCACCGCAAACACGATCACCGACACAAGCGGACAGTTCGCTGCTCCGGATGTTTTGATCGGCGTCCACCTCATCTCCGGCAGTGACACGTCCAGGTCGTGGCCGATCGTCGCGAATGACTCGAAGACGATCACGATTAGTCCCGACGCAGCGTTCATTCCGCAGACAGGCGCCCTTTTCCGCGGCCTCTATCGTTTCGACAGCGTCATGATCCGAAATGCGAATCTCGAAACGGTCGATCTGCTCCAGGTCGGAGCGCCGATCGACAAAGACCCCGGATCCACGCTCGTCACAGGCAACCTCGGGCCGCCGATCGTCAGTAGTGCCTTGATCTCGATCGCACCGAGTGCGCTCGGCTTTGCGGTCGTCGGAAGAGCTGGAGCGGCAATCGATCCCGACAAGCCCGTGACGGCGACCGCGCGGAATTCGCGAACAGGCGCGCTTTTCACGACTGTTGCAGCAAACGACGGCGCATTTTCGGTCTCGATCTCCGGGAACGTGAATGACGCGTTCACGCTGACGGCGAAAGACAGTCATCGTTTTCCGCTCGAGTCGGCGCCGGTCAACGCCGGCACGTTGACCGGAGCGACGCCGGCGGCCAGTCAAGTTCCGTCCACCGGCTGGGGCGTCGATTCGAATTTTATCTCGCGGACTCTTTCGGTCGATGGACATGCGCTCGCCGTCGCGAGCTATCCGGTCGGGACCACCGGCAGCTCCGACAGACTCGTCGTGCTGGATGTCACGAATCCGAATGCGCCGGTCGTCCGAAGAACGGTGGCGACATCGATCGGCGCGATTCGCGACGTCGTCGTTCAGAATGGATGGGCGTACATCGTCGGCGACCGTTTCGTGACGGTGAACCTCGACGTCGCTAACGCATCTCCGAATGCGACGTCCGATCCGTGCGGTCATGAGAATGCGGTCGCCATCTCGGGCGGATACGCGTTCACAGCCGACGCGGATTGCGCCAGCAATGGAACGATCTACGTCTACGACGTGACAAATCCCGCCGCGCCGCGATTGCTCAATGGTCAGGCAATCGGCGGCCTCACCGCGCACAACTTCACGGATCTGCAGGTTCTCGGAACCGATTACCTGATCGGCATCAGCCCGTCGGCGAGTGGCCGTGACGTCGTGATCATCGACAAGCGCGACGTCAACGCGCTGAAGAAAGTCTCGGAACTTCAGATCGCGAACTTCGACGGGTTCCGAGGTGTCGTGAACGGGACGAAGTTGTATGTGGTGAGTCAGACAGCGCAGCAATTGGTGGTCGTCGACCTCCAGAATGCCGCTGCACCGGCGATCGCCGGCACGCTCCAGCTGTCGGCGGCTGCCGGCGGCGCCGCAGTCATCGACAAAGATCTCCTCATTGCCGATGGCGGTGCGGGATTGCTCTCCTCTTCGGCCGATTCAGCGCTCCTGTCCATCAACGGATCGGTGGCGACCGGCGGAAATGCGTTCGATGTCGCGGTTTTCGGCAATACCGCCTACGTCGCGAACGGCACCGGAATCGCGATCGTCAGCGTGGGAGTAGCGCCGGCGATCGACCGCTCGCGGATCTCAGTCGCAGCGACCGGCACGGTAACAGGAACAGCAGATTCGATCCGCGGACAAGTGCCAATCACGGTCGAGATCAAGAACACAGCAACCTCGATCGCGAAGACGACATCCGTCGCGCAAGACGGCAGCTTCTCCGCGACGATTTCGGCACACGCAGGTGAGGCGATCACAGTCACGGCGACTGACGGGGCGGGGAGGGTGGCGGGGCCGGTGGGGGTGGGGAGCGTTCCATTCGGATCGGCCGCAAGAACAACACCGGTTGTCATTTCCGGCGACACGAACTTCCGGGCGCGAACGATCGCAGTGGACGGAACAACGGTCGCGCTGGCCGGCTATCCCGATCCGACCGGATCGATCGGTTCCTCGGACAAACTCGCGATCTACGACGTGAGCAATCCGAGCGCGCCGGTCTTGCGCCGCACAGTGCCGGCAACACAAGGAGCGATTCGTGACGTGGTCGTTCAGGGAAGCTGG
>JALYZI010000031.1 GCA_030948915.1 Acidobacteriota bacterium | reverse complement strand
CGTACGGTGTCGGCAACGGGCCTGATCGCGATCGCGAATTCATCGCGGCGCTGGCCGAGGCGACGGAGCGCGGCGTGGTGATCGTCGATTGCACGCAGTGTCTCGAAGGCACCGTCGACCTCGGCGAGTACGCGACCGGATCGGCGCTGGCGCAGGCGGGCGTCGTCAGCGGATACGACATGACGGCCGAGGCGGCGCTCACGAAGTTGTATTACTTGTTTGGGCGTGGTTACTCGCCGGAACGCGTGAAGAAAGAAATGGTTCGCGATCTGAGAGGAGAGTTGACCGTTGGTCACCGCTGAAGTTTCCGAACAGACGACCAGGCTGGAGGCATTCAGCGACGGCATATTCGCGATCGCGATGACACTGCTCGTCCTCGAGATCCGTCTGCCGGAAAACATCGCGCCCGGCACGCTCGGTTCGGCGCTGCTGCATCTATGGAAATCGTACCTGGCGTTTCTAACGAGCTTCGCGACGATCGGCGTGATGTGGGTCAATCATCATCGCGTCTTCAACCTGATCCGCCGCACCGATCAGGGAGTTCTGGCGCTCAACCTCCTGCTGATGTTAGGCGTCTCGTTCCTGCCATTTCCGACACTCGTGGTCGCGCGGAACATCGACACTGCCGACGCGTCGACGGCAGCGATGTTCTACAACGGGGTGTTCACCGGCATTGCCTTCGCGTGGGGATTCCTGTGGCGCTACGCTGCGAGCCGTGATCACCTGCTCGATGACGAGGTCGATCATGCGTCCGTGCACGGCATCACGCGGCAGTATCTGTTCGGTCCGCTCTATTACATCGTGGCGGGCGTCGTCGCGATCTTCAGTCCGTTGACGAGCGTGTTCCTCGATCTGCTGCTGGCGGTCTTCTTCGCGCTGCCGGCGCGCATGTTTCATCGTCCGTCGATGAATCCCTGACGGACGCAGTGGATGTAGTCGGTGTAGGCCGGCGTCTCGCCCGATCCGCGTACGATCGTTGCGATCTGCCCGCGATGATATGCGCCGTGGAGGACGACGTGCGTCAGGATGTCATCGGCGCGGCTCGTCCACTTCTCCCCTTTCGAGTTGACGTATTCGACCACGTCGGTGCGTTCGAGCTCGCGCGGCCACGCGGCCGCGAGCTGATCGATTTGCGCTGCGCATTCGTCCAGAGTCAGATCAGGCCAGACGATCGCCGGCTTCGGATCGCGACGGAGACGGCCGAGGAATAGCCACTGCGTGCCGATGATATGAGCGAGGATCTTGATCGCTTTTTCACCCGGATTCTCGAGCGATCGCAGATGGTGCACCTCTTCCCGATTAGCCCACATGTCGTACGCGAACAGTTGTTCCAGGTTCATTGAGTCTACCTATCGTAGAACGTTCGAGTCGCGCTGCTACAATCGTTTCAGTGGCGAAAAAAGCGACGACCATCTTCGCCTGCATCGAATGCGGCAATCAGGCGACGAAATGGAAAGGTCGCTGTCCCCAATGCAACGCCTGGAATTCGTACGCCGAGGAGGAGTCGAGCGCGGGACCGGCGACGAGGACGACGTCGACGACGTCCGTCGGAATCGGTGATATCGACCACGACGAAGCGCCGCGGATGTCGACCTCCATCCCGGCTCTCGATCGCGTTCTCGGCGGCGGACTGGTCTTCGGCGCGGTGACACTCGTCGGCGGCGAGCCGGGCGTCGGAAAATCGACGCTCCTGTTGCAGGTCGCGCAACAACTCGCTGCCTGTGGACCCGTGCTCTACGTCTCCGGGGAAGAGTCGCCGCGCCAGATCGCGCTTCGCGCCCGCCGCCTCGGAACGGCGCACGAGAACATCCGCCTTTTCGCCGAGACTTCCGTCGAGAGAATCGTGGCCGAAGCGGAGAAGACGCGGCCGGTCGCGGTGATCGTCGACTCGATTCAGACCGTCCACACGTCGACGAACGACTCTACGCCCGGTTCAGTGGGCCAGGTCCGCGACTCTGCCGGAATTCTGATGACGGCCGCCAAGCGGCTGTCGCTTCCGATCTTTCTGATCGGCCACATCACGAAGGAAGGCACAATCGCCGGGCCGAAGTCGCTCGAGCACATCGTCGACACCGTCCTCTACTTCGAGGGCGAGAAGCTACAGGACTTTCGTGTCATTCGCGCGCACAAGAATCGATTCGGGCCGGTCAACGAGGTGGCGCTCTTCGAGATGCACGACAGCGGGCTGGTCGAGGTTCCGAATCCATCCGCGGCGCTCATTGCGCAGCGGAGCGGCGCGCCGGGATCATCGATCGTGGCAGCAATCGAAGGAACGCGTCCGATCCTGATCGAGTTGCAGGCGCTGGTTTCGCGGACGAATTTTCCATCGCCGCGGCGGATGGCGGTCGGCATCGATGCCAATCGCGTCTCGCTGTTGCTGGCGGTGCTCGAAAAGAAAAACGGCGGGAGCTACGTCTCGAGCGATGTCTACGTCAATCTCGCCGGCGGCCTCCAGGTCGCCGAGCCGGCGATCGACCTCGGCATCATCGCGGCGCTGGCGTCGTCGCAAAAAGGCGTCGCAATTCCGCATCACACCGTCGTCTTCGGCGAGGTCGGACTGTTAGGCGAGGTCCGCAGCGTGTCGCAATCCGATGCTCGCGCCCGCGAAGCGTCCGCCCTCGGCTTCCGCCGCGTGATCGTCCCTCGCGCGAACGCCGCCGAGATTCACGTCGATATCGAAGTCTGCGGGGTTGCGCGCGTCGAAGAGTTCCTGAAGATCGTTCAGTTCCAGGTCAGCGATCGCAGTTGATCGAGATTCACGTTTCCGCCCGACAACACGACGGCCACGCGCGATCCCGACGGCAATTTCACGAGACCATGCAGTAGGGCCGCGACCGGCGCGGCGGCCGCCCCTTCGACGACGAGCTTGCACCTCTCCATGATCCAGATCATCGCGTCGAAAATCTCGCGATCGGGCAGCGCGACAATCTTGTCGACGAAGCGCTGGACGACGTCGAACGTGATATCGCCGACACGGCGAACACGCAGTCCGTCGATGATCGTCTTGCAATCGATCGTCTCGAGGTGGCCGGCCTCGACGCTCTTCTGCATCGCAGGTCCATCCGAAGACTCGACACCGATGATACGAATCTTCGGGTTGTGACTCTTCGCGGCCATCGAAACGCCGGAGATCAATCCGCCACCGCCGATCGGGACAACGATGGCGTCGACCTCCGGCCAGTCCTGCACGATCTCGAGGCCGAGCGTTCCCTGCCCCGCGATCAACTGCTCGTCGTCGAACGGATGCACGTAGGTGAGTCCCTGATCGCGCACCAGCTCTTTCGCTTTTTCGTTCGCCTCATCCCAGATCGTTCCGTGCAGGACGACCTCGGCGCCGTAGCCTTTGGTGGCCGCGATCTTCGCGGGCGTCGCGTTCTCGGCCATGCAGACCACGGCACGGATCCCGTGAATTTTCGCCGCCAGCGCGACGCCCTGGGCATGATTTCCCGCCGACGAGCAGACCACCCCACGCTTCTTCTGCTCCTCGGACATCAGCGAAAACTTGTTCAGCGGTCCGCGAATCTTGTACGAGCCGACGCGCTGAAACATCTCCGCTTTGAGCCGGACATCGAAGCCGGTGCGCTCGCTGAGCTGCCGTGACGTGAGCAGCGGCGTGTGCTTGATGTGCTGCGCGATGCGCGAGCGCACCTGTTCGAAATCGCGGAGCGTCAGCGTAAACATTCGCTCAGTATTTTCCCTCGACGGCCAGCGCATTCAGGGTGTCATAAACCTCGACGCGTTCCGACTCCTGTCGAGCAGTCGCCATCGCCCTGTCGAGGTACTCCTTCGCCTTTGCGCGGTCGCCTTTCTCGGCGTAAGCCTGGCCGATGATGCTGTAGGCGCGCCACGTTTCAACGCTGTTTGGATGTGACGTGATGAAGTTGTTTGCGAACGCGATCGCCTCGTCGTACTTCTTGTCGTTGATCAGGCCGAAGGCGGTGTAGTTGAGGACTTCGCCTTCGTTGTAATTCTGCTTCGCGCGTTCGCGCAGGCCGGCCGCGCCTTTGGTGTCGCCCTTCTTCTCGAGCACGGCGGCCTTCGTGCGGAGTGCATTGGTCGTGTTGCCGAGGGCCAGAGCCGTGTCGGCATACTTCAAAGCCGTGTCGACATCGCCGTTGCGCAATTCGAATCGCGCCGCCGCCGCCCACGCGTCACCATTCCAATGTTTCCCGCCGCGCAGCTCGCTCTTGAAGTTTGCCCGCACCGTGGCCGGAACATCGACCTCGATCTTGAACGGCACGCGCAGGTTGTCCCAACGCAGCGCTGCAGTCGCGCTGTTGTTCGTCAGATCGTCGAAAACGAACGCCATGCGCTCCTGACTTTCGGTCATTGCCTGCGGCGTGACGTTCACGCGCGCGGCATCTTCCGACTGATCGTAGTTGTACGTCCCCCAATCGTCGCTGAACTTGCTGAAGACCACCGTCCACTGCGACGGTCCCGGAACCATGAAGAGACCATAAGTTCCGGCGGGCAGCGTCTGTCCTTCGACTCTCACAGGCGTCGAAAACGAGATCGTCGTGTTTTGATTCGCCCCCGAGCGCCACAGCACGCCGTACGGCACGAGTGCGCCAAAAATCTTGCGTTTGTTGACGGCCGGGCGGTGATACGTGATAGTGACATCGGTGATGCCGATCGTTTGTCCGACGGTCGCGCCCGGGCTCGCGTCAGGCATCCGAACGGCCGGCTGCGCGCCAGCCGAGACGGCGATGAGCAAACTCATCGCAAACACCCCTGTGCCAATTCTCATGATTTCCTCCTCCGGAAGGGGGATCGTACAGCGTCCCGTGACGGGAGATTGTAGCGGGCGCGTTAACTACTTCGCCCAGGCGAGGAACTGTCGAATCAGCTCGCGCACGGCCGAATCTGCGCCTTGAAATCGACCGGAGCCACGGCCGGCGCAGTGTGCAGCCTGAAGAAAATCCATAGCAGGGCAGTCACAACTGCAGGCTACTCCTTTACAAGCTCAGCCACAGTTCGTAAACTGCAAATGTTCCAGGGACACCATGCATTCGGATCGCGCTAGCAGGCGGTGGGTCGGTGCGTTTGGCGTGCTCGGCAGCGCTCTTCTTCTGAGCGCCTGCGCGTCGATACCCTTGGACCGCACGGCGGAGTCCGTTTCCAGGCAGCCCGTCATCACGCAATCCGACGATGACGATTGGGATCAGCTCAATGCGCAGCTCCGCGCCGATCTGAATCGCTACAACAGCCGCGAAATCGTCCGCAAGCCGACCATCGCGCCGAACGCAACGAACGCCAGGGCCCGCGACAAGGAGTTCGCCGATCGGGCCCGCGCGCTGTTCGCTCCGCTCGCCGCGTTGCGAATTCCGGTCGTCGGCGTCACGCAGCGCGATCTCAGCGACTCATGGCATGACCCGCGTGACGGCGGAGCCCGCGTGCACAAAGGCATCGACATCTTCGCGCCGCGCGGCCGGGAAATCGTCGCGGTGGCCGACGGTATCCTCAGCTACATCGGTGATCAGCCGAAGGGCGGGCATTGCCTCTGGCTGACGACCGAGTCGGGAACGTCGTTCTACTACGCGCATCTCGACCGGTGGGCGCCAGGCCTTTACGAAGGGATGGAAGTCCAGTCGGGCGACCTCCTCGGATTCGTCGGCAACACGGGCAACGCGGTCCACACCCCGTCCCATCTGCACTTCGGGATCAATCAGAACGACGACATGGTCAATCCCTATCCCCTCCTCACCCGCGCCCTGCCCACCCAGCACGCCCACGCGCACGTCGAGCTGGGCGGCGGCTTCGGCACGCGGTAGCGCCGGCAGTGCTCCGATCACAGTTCTCCCGGCCAGACTTCGCGCAACGGCTGCATCACGAAATCGCGCTCGCGATAACGCGGATGCGGCAGCGTCAGGCGCGCGCTGCGTCGCCGGTTCGCGCTGTGGAGAATCAAATCGAGATCGATGACGCGTGACGCGTTGCGCGTCGTTTTCCTTCTGCCGAGACGCGATTCGATTTCGAGAAGGGCGTCGAGAAGCGCTTCGGGTGAAAGATCGGTGTGACCGAGGACGACCATGTTGAGAAATTTCGGCGGCGGCGCGTCGACCGGATCGGTTTCGATGATCGAGCTGACGCGCACCACTGAGATCACGCGACGCAGCTCCTCGACCGCGCGGCGCAGAAAGCGGCGCCGGTCTCCGAGGTTTGACCCGAGCGCGATGACTACGGAGTAAGGCACTTACACCTACTCCTCGCTGACGTCGATCTGATCCGGCAGCTCGTTCACATCATCCGTGGCGCGCGGGAAGTATTCCTTGAGACGCCGGCCGGCGGCCGTGATGGCCTCGACGATTCCATCCGTGAATTCGCCATTCTTGAATCGGATGGTCAGCTTCGCCGCGATTTCGTCCCAGAAACCGGGCGGCACTTTCTGATCGATGCCGCGGTCGCCGAGGATCGCGAAACGACTTTCTTCCGAGGCGATGAACAGAAGGACGCCGTTGCGCAGCGCGGTCTTCGTCATGCCCAGGCGTTCGAACGTGCGCTCGGCGAATTGACGGATGTTCGATCCCGACTTCGGTTGCACGTGAATGCGGATCTCGCCGGAGGTCTGCTCCTCCGCGTTTTGAATCGCTTTGACGATGCGGTCCTGATCGAGCTTCTCCAGAAACTCTTTTTGTGTCATCTACCAACCTCCGCTGGCACCGCCGCCTCCGAACGATCCCCCGCCCCCCGAAAACCCACCCCACC
>JALYZI010000298.1 GCA_030948915.1 Acidobacteriota bacterium | reverse complement strand
ATCCTGGAGTTCAACAACAGCGGCACCTCTCAGCTGCCGTTGAATCCCGATGGCACGGCGACGCGGGTGGAACCACTGCCGCCGCTCCCCGATGCGAAAAAACACTTCATGACGCCTGCTGTGTCGCCGGATGGAAAGCGTCTCGCGGGCGCGACAGGTCAGCTCGAGGGCGGCGTCGCCGGTCTCTGGTTGTATGCGTTCGACTCGAAGAAGTATGAGCAGCTCACCGATCGAGGGTTCTATCCCGCGTGGATGCCCGACGGCAAACGGGTGCTGTTCCTCGACGGCACCACACTGGCGGTCATCGATGTCGCGTCGAAGAAGATTCAGTCGATTCCGCTTCCCCGTCCGATCCGCTGGTTTGACATCGCTCCCGACTTTCGCACGCTCTATCTCGACGAACGCGTGTCCGAGGCCGACGTCTGGATGGTGACGTCGAAGTGAGTCTCGAAGTCGGCAGTCGGCTCGGCCCGTACGAGATCGTCGCGCCCATCGGGGCGGGCGGGATGGGGGAGGTCTACCGGGCCCGCGACACGCGGCTCGAACGGCAGGTGGCCGTCAAGATCCTGCCGGAGAGTTTTGCGGACAACGCGCAATTCAAAATTCGCTTTCAGCGCGAGGCAAAAACGATCTCGCAACTGAGTCATCCTCATATCTGCGCGCTCTATGACGTCGGCGAGAACTACCTCGTCATGGAGCTGCTCGAGGGAGAAACGCTTGCGGAGCGGGTCGCGAAGGGGCCTCTGCCGCTCGCTGATGTTTTGAAGTACGGGTCTCAAATCGCGCAGGCGCTCGGAAGAGCGCATCGCGCCGGAATCATTCACCGCGACCTCAAACCGGGCAACGTCATGCTGACGAAACACGGCGCGAAGTTGCTCGATTTCGGCCTCGCAAAAGGTGCATCGTCGCCGCCCTCGCCGGCGTCGGACCTCACTCAACAAAAGCCTCTCACCGCAGAAGGCATGGTCATCGGAACGTATCAATACATGGCGCCCGAACAACTTGCCGCGGAAGAACCCGATGCGCGCACGGACATCTTCGCGCTCGGATGCGTGCTCTACGAGATGGCGACCGGGCGCCGCGCGTTCGACGGAAAAACGCGGACGAGCATCGTCGCGGCGATCATCAGCGGCGAGCCGCGTCTTTTGGCGGAGGTGCAGCCGATGACGCCGCGCGCATTCGAGCACGTCGTCACAAAATGCCTCGCAAAAGATCCCGAGGATCGATGGCAAAGCGCCGCCGACATCGCGGAAGAATTGCATTGGATCGCCGAGGAGCGGCCGGCGGATTCCGCTGCGCGTCGATCCATTTTGCCCGCAATCGCGGTGGCGGCGATCGTCGCGATCCTCCTCAGCGCTGCTACCGGGTTGTGGTTCCTGCGCCGCAATTCGCGCGATGGTGCATTGCGCTATGTCGACCTCACGGCTCCGGAAGGAGCGGCCTTCGTCTTCGATACCAGCACCGCGGTTTTGTCGCCCAACGGACAGGAAGTCGCAATGGTCGCGAAAGGCGAAAACGCTCCGCCGATGCTCTGGGTGCGAACCCTGAGCTCGGGTTCGGCGCACCCCCTCAAAGGGACAGAGAACGCAATGTTTCCGTTCTGGTCGCCCGACTCGAAACAGATCGGCTTCTTTGCGGACGGGAAGCTCCGACGCATCGACACCGCGTCCAGCGCGGTCGAGGTGCTCGCTGATGCATCATCGCCGCGCGGCGGATCGTGGGGCACGAGCGACATGATTGTCTTCTCGCCTTCGCCAGGAACGCCGATTCACGGTGTCCCCGCGCGCGGAGGCGAGGATCGCGTCGTCACCAAACTCGACGTACCGCGCGGGCACGGCTCGCATCGGTTTCCTGTTTTTCTTCCCGACGGCAAACACTTCCTTTTTTTTGTGCAGGGGGCGATTCAGGGCGGAAACGTGCTGGTCGCCTCGCTCGATCCGAACGAGCCGATGCGCGGAGTCGTGACGGCCGACGCGGGAGTCGCGTTCGCGCCGCCCGATCACATCGTCTTTGTCCGGCAGGGCGCGTTGCGGGCGCAGACCTTCGATACGAAATCTCTGACGGCCGTCGGCGATGCCGTTCCGATCGCCGAGCGTGTGCAGGTGAGCAGCAGTCTGAACTTCGCGAACGTCTCGGTATCATCAAACGGACTCCTGACTTACGTGAGCGGCGGCTCCGCCACGCTTTCGAAGTTTGCTTTCTTCGACATACACGGGAAAGAACTGGCAACGATCGGCACGCCGGGCGAACAGCTCGATCCGCGCATCGCCCCGGACGGCCACGCGGTCCTGAGTGCTCGACCCGACAATACCGGCGCTACCGACATCTGGCTCCACGATTTGCGCCGCGATGTTTCGACGCGCCTGACTTTCTCGCCGGCGAACGAGTTCGCGCCGCAGTGGTCGCCCGACGGCCGCACGATCGCATTTTCGTCGTTCGATCGCCGGCCAGGCGACATCTTCATCAAGCGCGTCGACGAGGCCGGCCCGGGCGAGCCGCTGATTGTCGATTTCCGGCGCAAAGTCGTCTCCGACTGGTCGCGCGACGGCAACTACATCATTTATCACGCCCTGACACCCGGCAACGAGTGGGACATCGAGGCGTACTCGATGCGCGACCGCAAAGTCATTCCCCTCGTCCACAGCGTCCACCCCGAATCGCTCGGTCACCTTTCGCCGGACGGACGCTGGCTGGCGTACATGTCGCTCGAGTCGGGAAAGCCGGAGATCTATGTGATTCGGTTTCCGGTCGGCAACGACCGCTGGCAAGTCTCGGGTGGCGGCGGCACCATGCCGATGTGGAGCCCGGACGGCCATGACATCTACTTTGCGACTTCAGATGACAAAATGATGGCGGCCGCCGTCCACACCGACGGCGCTACATTCTCCGCCGATGCACCGCGCCTCTTGTTTACGACGCGTTTGAAGGCCAGCGTCGGCGTCACGCGAGGCCAGTATGACGTTGCGCGCGACGGACGCCTGCTGATGAATGTTGCTGCCGGCGTGGAAGCGCGGCAACCCTCCATCACGCTCGTCGAGAACTGGGTGAAGAAGCTCGGCGATCAGTAATCGACGCGGTAGTCGTACTTGAACGGCTTGCGCTCGCCGTGAATCATGATCGGATAGAACTTCGCGCGCTTCAACGCGGCCGCATTTTTCTCTGCGAGATCGGGTGAGCCGGTACTGTTCTCGATCAGGGTTGTGCTCGTGATGTCGCCGTCGGTATTCACGTCGGCTTCGATGTAGATCGTGCCGTGCGCGCTCGGCGCAGTCACCGGCGATGGTGGATGCTCAAATTTCGGATTCGGATTGTCTTTGCTCGACGCGGCCTCCTCTGCGCTCGCCAGATCCTTTTGATGCACCCATCCATTTCCCATTGCCGTACGAACCTCTGCCCAGTCACGCTTGCGCGACATCACGGAAATGCTTTCACCGTGACGGTAATGCGTGATCACCGGCGCGATGTCGCCGGGCTGCGAGTGCACGGGCAGATCGCCGACGCCGACATACTGAATCGCGATCGGCTCGCGCGTGTC
>JALYZI010000261.1 GCA_030948915.1 Acidobacteriota bacterium | reverse complement strand
GTCCTGGGGCGCGATCAGAGTGCAGTGGCGTGGATCGACGACCCGTCGATTTCACGCCGCCACGCGGTTGTCCATGTCTCCGGCTCCGACGTCACCCTCGAAGACCTCGGCTCCACCAACGGCACGTTCATCGGAGGATCGCGTGTGAGTCAGCCGCAACCGCTGCATGACGGCGACGCGATCACGTTCGGCCGTGTGCAGATGATCTTCCGCATGTTCAGCGACGGGATCCCGACGGAGTCGGTAAATATTTCTTAACGCGACTGCTTCGTCATAGCCACGAACGTCTTGTGCGCGTCTTCGCGTGATGCAACAGGCTCCGGAAACGCTATCCGCGTCCCCTTCATCCCCTCGGCCGTGCGCACGCGCACGACGAATCCGAGGCGGTCGCAGGACACGATGGTGGCGTCGAGCGCGTCGAGACCGCCGAAGCGGCGGGTGATGTCGCGCAGCGCGTCGGCGTGATCGCGGTTCATGTGCTCCATGATTCCGGCAGCGGCGTCGGCGAACGGATCGGCGGCTGCGGTCGCGTAGTCGGTGTGCTCCACCCATCCCATTACGCCGAATCCGCCGACGAAGTAGATGTGCGCGACGTCGAGTCGGAAGAACGAGAAATCGGAGAACGCGATCCAATGTCGCGCCGAGGGGTGCCGCTGCAGGTACAGCTCCTTAATCGACTCCTCCGGCTCCGCGACGCGATGCGCGGATCCGAGCAGCGTGGCGCGCGGCGAGCCGAGAGGATCGGCCCCGCTGCCGCTTTGCATCACGAGCAGACTCGGCGCGCGTCGGCGATGACGTTCTGCGTATGGAGGGCCATTCCGCTGATGAGAAACAGAGGCGAGCCGTCGGGAGTGAGCGGTACGGCATGACCGAGGCGAACGGGAAGCCGGGATGGAGCGCGGAATGCGTGGCGAGCGTGCCGATGCGTTCCGTTTCGAGGAGCGTTCGCACGCGCTCGGCGTAGGTGGGTTCGGGGGCGGTGGGCGGCGGGGACGAGGTGGCGTGTTGCGTCATGGCGCTGGGGTCGGAGACGTTGCTACCGCGCGTCAGTGCGCATACTCGTAAAGACGTATGCGAGTGCGTCACTGGCGGCATGCGCCGATACAGCTCGCTGTGGGAGACGTGAGCGAGGTCCTCCGTGAGCGAAGGTCTAGGTATTTTTCAGAGCCGCATTTTCAGGCGTGCTGGTTTCGGACAAATCCTCCGTCTTCGCTTTTACCGGCTCAGCAGGATAACCCTCGTAATAGATGTCCGCTCGATACTGCCGCTGCCATTGCTCCCACCCTGCAACCGCTTTCTTCGCTTCCTCAAGTACGCGCCAGAAATCGGCTGAGTTCGACGGTTCATCTGCCATTCAAACTCTCCTATCAAAGTATGGACGCTTCGGATTATGCATCAGGACTTCGATTTTGAAAGCATCTCTTCTAACTGCGACACCGCTCGCTGCTCGAGATCGAGATATGAGAGCGGAAGCATCTGCACCTTCGGAATCGCGGCCGATGCGCTCCAGATCTTGCGTTCCCCTGAGGCCGTTTTCCGTTCGAGGCGAATTCCGCTAGGTGTGATGAGCGAGAAGAGATCACCAAATCGTCGGGGCCCGATTCCGACGAACGGGCTAAATTCCACGTAATGTAGATCGCTACAATCCTTCGCCTCGCAACTCTCAGTTGGCGGAGCGTCGTACCCCACTATCGCGTCACCGTGCAGTTCGAGTGCTCTGCTTTTTTGATATGGCTCGATGAAAATGACGCGCCGAATGCCAGCAGTAATGATCAGCCTCGCGCATTCATGACAGGGAAAGGTCGTGGTGTAGAGAAACACATCACGCACACTTACGCCTACACGCGCGGCGGACAAAACGGCTTCCATCTCAGCATGGGTTGTCCGTCCGAATTCGAGAAGGTTCATGATGCCCGATTTTCGCAAGACTCTTCGAGCTTCTTCGATTGATGGACGCTTTCCTTCAGCAAGCCAGCCCGCCTTCTCAGCTGCATCCGCAAGTTCCTCAAGCATTCGATCGGCGTGTTCATTCGTCGAGTCACGGTCTCTCTTTATGTCTCGCTCATCAAGATGATCACCGGCGCGGTATAGTCCGCCTCCGCCACGTGGGACATCGTTCCACCCGGCGCCCACAATCTCGCGATTGTTCTTCGTTAGAATCGCACCGACCTGTCGGCCGAGCGCACCCGAAGCCAACGACGCCGCAAACGCGTGAAACATGAACTGCTCTTCCGGCCTCGGTGTTTCACCGAGGTCTCCTAGGATCAGTCGCAAGAAACGATAAATCTCATCAAAAGATAGTTGACCTTCATCAACGTCGACGCTGAGAAACAAATCTGCAAGCTGAAAAACCTCTCGCAGACGTTGACCATACGGATCTTCTTCCTCTTCATCGCGCCGGGCTAAGAGTTCCGCGGCATTTTGGTAATTTGCAAAATTCGGCGAAGCTGTCGTTTCGCCATGTGATGCTGCGATGCTCGAAGCTAGACGTTTAACACGGTCAGATCTCCGCATATTGACGCCGATTAGAAAAAATCCGGGGCCGTATACGCGACGAAGCAAGTTGACTTCGTCGGCCCTCTTCACTGAGCGAAGAATGTAAGCGCGTCGAGACGGTTTGCTTCCGCGACTCGCGATCACCTCTGCGATTGCGGCGCTCGCCAAAGCAGCGTTGTCTCCGCACATCCGTCGAATAGCATTGCCGCCATCCATATACGAATGGATTCGCTTCTCTTCGGGAGAATCGACCAGCTCGATGTTGGACCCGTCAGCACGTTTCAACGTTTGCCGAACGGCAATCTTCTTGATCAAGTTGCTGAGTCGAATCTCTGGCGCAGCGTCGTATTCGCACTTCTTCAAAGCATCTGAGAGTAAGCGGCTGATGGCAGGCAAATCTGTTCCCACCGGACCCGCGAGCGCAAACACAAGTTCTACGTCGCGTTCCGCGGCCATGTTGGCGAGTGTTGACGTGTCGATCGATGTCATGACGCAGGTAAAGGACTGAGCAACCGCTGATCGATCAATGCCCGAAAGTGGCTCGTGACACTCAGCGCGAGCGCCCGATCACGTACTAGCAAGCCAATTTCGATGTTTCGATCGAGCGCGGCCTCCGTGAGATTTGCTGATGTAATGAAAACCGATTCATCATCCGTTACGACGGCCTTCGCGTGCAGAACACCTCCAGGTCGTTCAGGTTCTAGCGATCGAGGGTCATAGTAAACCTGGGGCCTGGCCTTCCCTGGCCAGTCTGTTTTCCAGAAGCGATCTGCGAAACGGCGGACAACATCAGTGGGAATCGAAGTATCGTTATGACCGCGCTTAATATTCAGCATCAGTATCACTCTAAGTTCTGGCTTTGCGTCCATTCGTCGAGCCAAGGCGTCGAATGCTTTGTGACCATCGAAATACACGAAGCTGCACGCCCAGATGTTCCGCTCCGCTGAGCTGAGGAGTTGTTCGTACACTTGCCGAGTATCGCGAGCGTGTACTCCGGGAACTTCGGGACCTGACCAGACCAGATCGGGATACGGTGTCCGCGAAACCTCTGCTTCAACCGAGCGAATCCACGATGCACATCCGCTAGCCGACAATCCCATTTCGATTAAAGATGAGAGGTCGGCGGAAACTCCGTCGGCACCCTCCTTCACGCCCAATATCGAATGCAATGATGCAGCGGGAAACGGTGGGTGCAAACTGCCGGATTCCAGTTCGTCTACCAGCCGTTTGCGCAGATTCGCAGGCAGCGCCATAAGCGCGCCAGTCATTCGGCCGCTCCGAAAAGCGATGCGTCCGTTAGGCCCAGGACGGGCACGACGAGCGCACGATCGAGGTAGTCATTGCGCATCTCGCACGAAGTCTCGGCGATCAGCGTGCATCCGTGACACGAGGCGCCGTGCAGCCAACGTCCTTCCATCTTTTCGCTCGGGTCGTGCTGCGAGCAAATCGGATCGTTCGAACAGAGCTCCGCGTTTCGAAGTGCGTCAGCGAGATGAACGTCAATGTGCCGCGCTTGCTGGACGAGTCCTCCGAGCGTTCCATCGGCATCCGGTGTTCCGGTATACAGCAGAATTCCGTATCTTCGGCCCTCGGCATCGGCATAGACACGCTCGCGAATGGAGCTCGCGGGATAGCCGCTGTGCGCCGCCACCGACTGAATCAGAAGATGAGACAGCGTGTGCAGCAGCACGTACGGTCCACCGGGAAACTCGCGCTGTCCCTTTCGATCCGCCATGAACAGCGCGTGACCATCTGCAAGATGATCCAGCCTCGATTTCACCGCCGGTCGTTGTAGCCATTTGGAAATCGCCGAGGCGCGCAGCTGGATAAAGATGCCCTCGCCGCGGTTCTCGACTGCGGGAAACCATTTAGGGTCAAGCGCGAGATTTGCACGCTCGACATCACTGTCGTATTCGCCGTTGATGTCAGGAGTCACTGCCTCGAGCCGCGTGAAGCCAGCCAGCGCC
>JALYZI010000257.1 GCA_030948915.1 Acidobacteriota bacterium | reverse complement strand
GCAAATCACATTCGGGGCTGACTGCAAAAAGAGCGACGTCGTCGTCCGAGGGGAAATCTGTCCTTGACAATCGCTCTCATAGAACTCTGCGCTGCAGTGGCGAGGAGCGCCGGCCGCTCATTCTTTTGACGAATCGCGATCCACATCCAGGCCGTTCGACGAGATAAATGCGGGCAAGGCCGGCGGCGGATTCAATCGCGCCGCGCGCTTGAAGAGCGCGTCGTAATGGTC
Source organism: Acidobacteriota bacterium (assembly GCA_030948915.1). Taxonomy (GTDB): domain Bacteria; phylum Acidobacteriota; class Thermoanaerobaculia; order Gp7-AA8; family Gp7-AA8; genus Gp7-AA10. The sequence continues at coordinate 4,920 of JALYZI010000257.1, read as the reverse complement.
GAGGACCTCTTCCATCGTTGCCGCGGAGTTGAAGACTGATAGAGTCTCTTCGACCTGCTGGTGTCTCGGCGAGCGCGATGACGTCTTTCAGTGGCTCGACAAGGCGTATGACGATCGGGAAGGGAGAATGACCTACGTGATTTCTTTCTCCGACACCGTACTTCGTGAATCGATAGGGGTCCGCGCGTGATCAGCTTCGGAACCGGCGTGAACGGACACACACCAACGTCATGCCGCCGGAACAATCGCTCCGACCAGATGTTGAGGACTGTCCCCGCAATCAGGAGAGTCGCGCCTGCTGTGATCTCGATGGCCGACGGTCGAAGCGGCAAGCTCAACGCGATGAGCGGAAGCTGCGGCTAAGTTACGAAACGATCGACGGAGTAGCGATCCCACTCACGCGGCAGCAACAGCACCAACAGCACCAGCGCGAGCCGCGGGATCACATGTTCGTGCAGGGCGTACAGCGGCTCGTGCAACAGATGGCCGAAGGTCACGATCACCAGCACGAAGCCGAGGCTGATGAGGGCGGGACGTGTTTGCAGCCCGATGATGACCAGCGCGCCGGCGATCAGCTCGACGAACGGAATCGCGAAGCCGGCCGCCCACAACGACCATGTCGGCAGGAACGTGTCCTGAAACGGCAGGAAGTATCGGCGCACGTGAGCCTCCGGGCCGAGATCGAAAACCTTCCACACGCCGGCCATGAAAAAAATCAGACCTACGACGGCACGCGCGAAGAAGATTCCCCAGGCCCTGGCGGCGCGATCGTCAATCACTGCGCGATCGGGACGCTCACCTTCTTCGCATCGGCAACGCCCTTCGTGTGCACCGTGATGTCGAGTGTTGCAACCCTGGCATCCGCCGGATTGAGCTGCAACACCAGCGCGCTTCCGTCAAGACTCTGCGCACGGCCAAGAATCGTCGTCTTCGGCGTTGTCTCGAGGGTCAGATCTTCCGGTTTCGCTCCGTAAACGAACAGCGCGACTTTCTGGCGCGCCACGGCGCTCGGAATGAACTGCTGTCCGTTGAGGACGAACGGATACGCGGCTTTCGCGTCGCGCGAGCCTTTGACGAGAATCCAGTTCGCCTGATCGTCGATGGGCACCGGCTGCAATGAGGCCGACGTACTCGTTTCGGGCACCGTGATGTCGGTGCGTCCGAAACCGCGCCGCTCGGTGTCGATCTCGCGGATCAACGACTTCACCGCGTAGCGCCCCGGCGGAAGCGAAAGCGTCCCGTAATACTTGATGCCTGTCGCGCGAAGTTTGTCGCCAACTTTCTTCAAGTCGAGGCCGAGACGCTGATAGAGGCGGTCACGGACGATGCCGTCCGAATCGAAGGCATAGATGAAGATCTCGACGTTGGCGGCGTTGCCGCGGACATCTTTCGTCAAGTCGCTGCCGTTGATCTCGAGGATCACAGGGACCTGCGCGTTCTTGCCGCTTCCCGGAAACGCCGCCGACAGCGCATCCAGGTGCACCTCGGCCTGCGGAATGTCGTTGATGATGATCTCGGCATTGCTGAGCGTCCGCTCGGCCGGCGTCTCGCCGCCGCTCTCGAAGTAGCCGGCGCGATGGAAAACGCGCGCGCCGGGAACGTTCACCAGCTTCACTTTCAGATTGTGAAAAGTTCCCGGCTTCTGCGTCGGCGCCTGAAATCCGAGAACGTAGACGACTTCCTGCTGCTTGAGCATGCGATCGAAGTTCGTCTTCAGATTGTTGACGTTCTCGAAGACTTCGCCGCCGGTCGGACGCGCCAGGAGGAAGAGGCCGGCGTTCGAGTTGATGCTTGCCCCCTGCTGAACGTTGTTCTGCACGCGGACGCCCTGGATGTCGATCGCATTGAGCACGACGTCCGACTGCCGGAAGAACTGCGCCATGCGGTCGAGAGTCGTCATGCTGGCGGTATTGCCGAATCGTGCATCGTTGTCGATGTTGTAGACCTGCCCGCGAAGGATCTGCTCGTTCTCGTTGGCCGCATCCGCACTGGCGCGCACATCGCGCCCCTGCAGGTACGCGGCATCGAATCCTTCTGTCAGCAGCACGATCTGTTTGCGGCCGGGAACGGCGCGCAGTGTCTTGGCGAGTTGACCGAGGAAATCGATTTCTTTCTCGACGCGCTGGCGCACGGCCGCTTCGTTCACGTGCTTCATCGAGGCCGCCATCTGGCGGATCTCTTCGTCGGCAATCGCTTTGTTACCGCTTCCGCCGGCGCCGCCACCCGTCGTATCCGTCGCCGGCTGAAACGCTTCGGTCTGATTTGCGATCTGCAGCGGATCGGTGCCACGGAACGCGATCGGATTGTCGATCGCCGAGGCCACCAGCGCGCGATCGGTCGTGAAGGCGGACAGCAGACGGAATCCGCGATCGGGCTCGATCGTGCCGACGGACACCAGATCGCGCGGCTGCACACTCTCCTTGATGAATTTGCGGGCTGCATCCTGCGCGCGGGTCAACGAATTCGGCGAGGAGTATCCGAGGTCGAAGAGAAGCATGAATTGGCGTCGAGCGTTCGGATTGAGCGGAGAAATCGCGGTGACCGAGTCGGTCGAGGCGAAGTCGATTTTGTCGAAAGAGCTGACCGCGCGCTTGGTACCGTTGTCGCTGAGCTCGAAGTTCGCGGCTGTCAGACCTCGCACCGGATTGCCGTTGGAATCGACGACCGTCACCGGCACTTCGACGACATAGACGTTGACGGTTTCTTTGACTTGCGCGAACAGACCGATCGCGGCGGCCAGCATCGCGATGATCCAGATGATTCTCTTCACCGCGTTTCTCCTTTCGACTTCAGCACCACCATCGGCACGCCGGCCTTTCGCGCTTCGGTCGAGCCTTTCTTGTGAATCGTGACGTCGAGCCGCGCGGCGGCGTGATCGCCATCTTCCGGCGCGTACTGGAACATCAGCTTCGTGACGTCATCGCCCTGCAGCTGTTTCACCATCTTCGGATTCGCGGTGCGCGTGGTGCCATCCGTGTCGCTGACCGTCGCCTCCCACGTCACCTCATCGGCCGCCGCGTTGTACACGAACACAGCAAACTGCCTCGCCTCCCCGTTGCGGAGACTCACGGCAGCGCTCGGAATGAACGGCTCACCATTGATCTGAAACGGATACGCGGCGTTGGTCGTGTCGTGCGAGCCGCCCTTCACCATCAGCCACTTGCCCGGCTCTTCGAAGAAAAACGGCGGCGAAACAGCGACTTCGCTGGACGGTGGAACGAGCACATCGACGCGCGCGTAGCCTTTCTTTTCCGTTTCGGGAATCCGCACGAGACTCTTCACCGCGTACTTGCCGGCAGGAAGGCTCAGCGTCGTGTAGTACTTGATGCCGCTGCCAAGGATTTTCTCGCCGACTTTCGCGAGATCGAGCTGCAACCTTTGGAACATGCGATCGCGAACGATTCCGTCTTCGTCAAATGCATAAACATAAATCTCTACATTAAATTGCGATGTTCTGGAGTTCTTCGCGAGATCGCGGCCGCTGATCTCCAGGATGACCGGCACCTGCGCGCCCTCCCCGGTCGGGAATGCGGCTGCCAATGCGGCCACCCCGATGTCCGTCTGCGGAAGATCGTTGAGAACGATCTCGGCATTGGTCAGCGCGCGTTCGAGCGCGTTCTCGGCGCCCGACTCGTAGTAGCCGGCGCGATGAAAAACGCGGACGCTGTTGACTCCATGCAACCGCACTTTGAGATCGTGAAATTTTCCGGGGACGGCCGCCGGCGCCTGAAATCCGAGGATGTAGACGACTTCCTGCTGGCGAAGCATGCGCTGGAGGTCGTTATCGAGATCGTTGGAATTGCGAAAGACTTCGCCGCCGGTCGGATTCGACAGAAGAAAAAGCCCGTCGTTCGAATTGATCTTTGCGCCGACCTCGAGATCGTTCTGCACGCGGACACCGCGGATGTCGACACCATTCAGCACGACGTCGGATCCGCGAAACGCGCGCGACATCTGCTCGAGAATCGACAGGCTGGCGGTGTTGCCGTATCGCAGATCGGAGTCGACTTTGTAGGCCTCGCCGTGCTCGACCAGCGCCATCTCCTCCATCGCGTCGCTCATCGCGCGCGCATCGCGTCCCTGCACGAGTCGCGGATCGAATCCTTCCGAAAAGAAGACGACCTGCTTGCGGCCCGGCAACATGCGCAGCGTGCGAGCGAGACCGCCGAGGAGATCGACCTGGCGCTCGATGCGGCTGCGGTTGTACTGGTCGTCGAGGCGATTCTGGCCGCGCTGGATCTCCTTCACGAAATCGTCGACACCGTGACGATCGGTCGTCGCCATCTGCGAGGTCGCCGCCGGGGTCGGCTCGAACGTCTGCGCACCGCTGATCTGCAGCGGATCGCTCGATCTGAAATTCACCGGACTCGAAACTGCCGAAGCGAGAATGTTGCGATCGGTCGTGAACGCCGTCAGCAGCCGGAAGCCCCGCTCGATGTCGATCGTCCCGACCGCGGCGAGATCGCGCCGCTGCATGCTGCGGGCGATGAAGTTGCGCGCGGCCTCCTGCGCCTTTGTGCGGCCGAGCGGCGAAGAGAAAGATAAATCGAAGAGCAGAAGGAAACTGCGGCGCGCCGCAGGATTCAGCGGCGATGTGGCGCGCGCCTGCGCAGCGAAGTCGATCACCTCGAACGTCGTGATCGGCCGCTTCTGTCCCTGATCGATCAGCTCGAATTTGTCGGCAGTCAGGCCGCGAACGGGATTGCCGTTGCGATCGACGACCGTGACCGGTACCTCGACGAGATTGACGTTGACGGTTTCCCGTACTTGACCAAAAGCGAGGCCTGCCGAAAAAACGAGGAGACTCGTTACCGCGCCGACCGGACGCATGGGCACATTCTCCCTGATCCGCGAAGAATGCACGAGCCGCGTACACCTTTCCTGTTACTTTCTCGCTAAAATGTAGGAACTCGTTTGCCG
>JALYZI010000255.1 GCA_030948915.1 Acidobacteriota bacterium | reverse complement strand
GACACGTCGCCAACTACGACCGCGACATCATTTTTTCGAATGGCGAGTTTCTTTCGTGGTGATCACACCCGCGCTTGCGGCACGAACAACCGTTCGTAGAGATTGATGGCGTATCGATCGGTCATGCCGGCAATGAAATCCAGCGCCAGTCTCTCGACCGGTTCCTCGCTGTTTCCGTTGAAGAATTCTTCAGGATGCGAAGTGACGTACTCGAAGAGCGTGGTCAGCATGCGCTGCGCTTTGTCGAACTCGCTGCGGACTGCCGGCGTTAGATAGAGATTCTGGAACATGTACGTGCGCAGCTCTTCCAGTGCCTGCAGGACTTCGGGCGTCATCATGATCGCGTCGTAATCGCACGCCAGCGTCGCGCCAATGACGTCACGCACCATGCGATCGATCCGTTGTGCGCCGGTCGTTCCGAGCGCGTTGCGAATCTCTTTCGGAATGTCGTCGGCGCTCAGCAGGCCGGCGCGAATGCCGTCATCGATGTCGTGATTGACGTAGGCGATGATGTCCGAGATGCGGACGATGTCGCCCTCCAGAGTCAGCGCGCGCGATTTGGGCCTGCTACGCAGCAGCTCGCCCTTCTCGCCCTTGGAGTGCTTCAGGATTCCATCGCGCACTTCGATCGTGAGATTGAGGTCTTCGAGCACTTCCACTACGCGAACGGATTGCCGATAGTGATCGAAGCCGCCCTTCACGAGTTTGTTGAGCGCCGCTTCGCCGGCGTGTCCGAATGCGGAGTGGCCGAGGTCGTGGCCGAGGCCGATGGCTTCGGTGAGGACTTCGTTGAGAAGAAGCGATTTTGCGATCGTGCGACCGATCTGCGTCACCTCCAGCACATGCGTCAGCCGCGTGCGGAAGTGATCGCCTTCCGGCGCCAGAAACACCTGCGTCTTGTGCTTGAGGCGGCGGAAAGCCTTGCAGTGAATGATGCGATCGCGATCGCGCTGATACGACGGCCGCAAGTCATCCTCCGGCTCCTCACGGTCGCGCCCGCGAGTCTCGGCGCTCTTTGCGGCGCGCGGCACGAGCGTGTCGTGCTCGATCTTCTCGAGCTTCTCGCGGATGTTCATCGGTGCAGGTCCAGCTCCATGAATTTCGATCCGGAGATCGGGTTGTAACGATACGGCGGAATCTCCACGAAGCCGAGCGACCGGTACAGCGGAATCGCTTCCGTCATCGTGGGAAGTGTATCGAGTCGCATCCGTTCGTAGCCGCGGCTGCGCGCTTCCGCGATGATGCGCTCCGCCAGCGAGCGGCCGATCGCATGACCGCGGAAGGTTGGACGAACATAGAGGCGTTTCATCTCGCAAAGGCCGCGTTCGATTGTATGCATCGCGACGCAGCCGGCCGGCTCGCTGTTCCAATGCGCGACCAGGATGGGATCGTAGTCGCCGGGGAGCGTTGCAATCTCCCGTTCGAAATCCTGGAATCCGAGGTCGACGCCGATGAAGTTCGCGTATTCGAGGAAGAGATCGCGCACCATCGAGACGTCGATCGCCGGATGAATGTGAAGCACTAGACCGCGAGCTCGCCGCGCAGCACTGTCACCGCGCGGCCGGCGAGCTTCACGCGATCGCCGTCCAGCCGGACACGGAGGATTCCGCCGCGTGGGGACGCTTGAAACGCCGTGAACTCATTCTTCTTCAAGCGTTGCGACCAATATGGCGCCAGGCAGCAGTGCGCCGATCCGGTAACCGGGTCTTCGTCGACTCCCGCGCCGGGTGCGAAAAAGCGCGACACAAAATCGTAATCGCCGTTCGACGCACGGCTCGTGACGATCACGCCGCGAACGGGAATCTGGCGCAATCGGCCATGGTCGGGCTTCAGTCCGCGGACTTCATCTTCCGATCCGACTTCGACCAGGTAGTCGAATTTGTTCTTGCCGACATAGCGCGGCGATGCGATGCCGAGCGCTTCCAGAAGGGCGGGCGGCGGATCGGATTTTTCTTCGCGGGTGGCTGGAAAATCGAGCTCGATCAGGCCATCGCGCTGTTTCGCGGTCAGCACTCCGCTTTTGGTGTGAAAGCGCGCTGTTTCGCCGTATCCAAGGAGTTTTTCTTCCCACAAGGCGTGCGCGCTGGCGAGCGTCGCGTGTCCGCACAGCGCGACTTCGACGGCCGGTGTGAACCATCGTAGTGACCAGCCGTCTTTTTGTGGAACGAGAAACGCCGTCTCGGAGAGGTTCATCTCCGCTCCGACGTTCTGCATCCACTTTTCGTCGCGCTCACGATCGAGCAGACAGACCGCGGCCGGGTTGCCGCGGAAAGGCTGGTCGGTGAAGGCGTCAATTTGTAAGAGCCGCATGACGGTGGCCACCGGCAGCATCCTCAGAATCCCGACACTTTCGGCGCCTTCATGTACAGCATGCGCACGGCGACGAATCCGACCGCGATGATGATCGCGAGCGTCACGTCGCGCTGCATCGGCGGCATGCCGTAAACCGTCGGGTAGTGATTGCTGATCATCGTGAAAATCAGCGGAACCGACAGGTACGTGTTGTGGCGCGAACGCAGACCGGCAGTCGCCACCTGCGCCGGGTCGGGGGCCGTGCCCTCTTTCACTGCCGTGATGATCCGCTTCTGATAGGGCCAGATCACCATCCAGACGTTGAGCGCCATGATCGTGCCGAAAATCGCACCGGTGTGAACGTACAAAGCGCGTCCGCTGAAATGGCCGACGTATTCGAGGAACAGATAGACACCCGCGAAGATCGCGAGATTGATTGCGGCGCCCAGCACTTTGTTAGGCAGCGCTTTCATGATCGCGTTGTAGAGAACGAAGCCGACCGCCAGCGCAACCAGGACGATGGCGAGCCACAGCCACGAGTTCACACCGGGCGCAGTCGGATCTTCGAAGACGGCCTTACCGTGGTAGTAGACCAGGATCGCGAGAAGCATTCCGGTAACCCAGGTCCAGGCCGCGCCCCACCGGAACCAGAAGAGCGCTCGCGGTATCAGTTCCGGGTTCACAATCTTCTTCGTGGGGCCGTCGAGTTTTGCCTGAAATGGTCCGTTGACCCAGTTGAAGAAGTAGAGAAGTCCGATCCAGGTGATTCCCGCCACGACGTGAGCCCAGCGGAAGATGAGTTGAAGCCAGTTGTTCAAGTCGGCATTCATTACGCTCTCCTCACTTCTGCAGGTTTTGGGGTAGCCTGCGCGGCGCGGATTATATGCCTGCCCAAGAACTCGAAAACCGCGTCGCGATCGTCACCGGAGCATCGAGCGGCATCGGGCGCGCGACCGCCGAGATGCTGGTCGAGCGCGGCGCATCGGTCGCGATCTTCGCGCGATCTGCCGGAAAACTGAAGAGTCTCGCGCGCAAGCACGACGGCCGCATGCTGGCCGTTGCGGGCGACGTCAGTGATGCCGCATCGATCGAGAGGTTGTTCGCGCAGACGGAGTCGCGATTCGGTCCGTGCGACATCCTCATCAACGATGCCGGAACGCACATCACGAAGCGCATCGAGAAGATGACCGAACGCGATTGGGACCGCATTTTCGCCGTCAACGTGCGTGGAGCCTTCCTCACAACGCGCCGCGCCGCCAAGAGCATGATCTCGAGGCGGACCGGAACAATCGTCAATGTCTCATCGATCAGCGGTGTGATCGGGCCTGAAAAATTTCCGGGTACTTCCGCGTACTGCGCGAGCAAAGCCGCATTGATCGGATTCACCGAAGTCGCGGCTGTCGAACTGAAGGAGCACGGGATCAGAGTCAACTGCGTCAGCCCCGGATCGGTCGAGACGGCGATGTGGGCGGCGGTGAGCGGCGGTGCCCGCGCCGACATGACTCCGGCCGAAGTTGCCGAAGTGATCCTGTTTCTTGCATCAGACCGGTCTCGGCCGATCAACGGTCAAAACATCGATGTCTACAGCGCATGATCGACGCCCGACGTGGGCCGAGATCGACAGGGGAGCTTTCAGCCGCAACGTCGAGTCGATCGCGAAGCGTCTGCCGCGCGGATCGCAGCTCATCGCAGTCTTGAAGGGCGATGCGTACGGCCACGGCGCCGTCGAATTGGCGAAGCTCTGCAAACCCGATCGCGTCGCGATGATCGCGACCGCACTGCTCGAGGAATCGATCGAGCTGCGGCGCGCCGGCATCGAGCTGCCGCTCCTCGTCCTTGGCCCGCTCACCGAAGGGCAGATCCGCACCGCGCTCGATGAGCGAATCACCGCCGGCGTCGTCGGCCCGGAGGAGCTGGAACTGGTCTGTCGCATCGCCCGCGAGCGCGATGTCGCGATTCATCTAAAACTCGACACCGGCATGGGACGCATGGGCGTGACCGAGGCTGAGCTGCCTCGCGTGATCGAGATGATCCGATCCACGCCGCGCCTGCGCATCGATGCGGTCTACACGCATTTTGCGAACGCCGACGAGACGAACGACACGCTCACCGATCAGCAGATTGAAAGGTTCCGATCGATGAGCGCGAAGATTCCCGCGCAACGGCAGCACGCCGCCAACAGCGCGGCAACGCTGCGCGGCCTGACCGCGCCGGGCGATTTCGTCCGCGTCGGCATCGCGCTCTTCGGCGCGGAAGTCGTCGGCGAACGCCTCGAGCCGGTCCTGCGCTGGCGAACGGAGATCGCCCGACTGAAGGATCTGCCTTCGGGTCACGGGATCGGCTATGGAACGACCTTTCATACGCAGCGTCCCAGCCGCATTGCGACGCTTCCCGTCGGTTACGCCGACGGCTACGACCGCCAACTCTCGAACAACGCATACGTGCTCGTGCGCGGCCGGCGCGCACCGATCGTCGGGCGTGTGTCGATGGATCTGGTGACGATCGACGTCACCGACATTCCGGAAGCTCGCTTTGGTGACGAAGTGATTCTTCTCGGGGATGACATTTCCGTCGAAGAGCTGGCAGGGCGCGCCGGTACAATCTCCTACGAAGTGTTCTGCCGGATCACCAAACGCGTGCCCCGCGTCTACAAATGACCCGTGTCCTCGAAAGCGTCGGCTTCGTTTTCCTGCGGCTTTTCGAGCAGACCGGCCTGTGGTTTCGCATGCTCTGGCGAACGATCGTCTGGGGCGTCCGTCCTCCATTCGAAATCGATTCGTGGCTGCGGCAGATGGTGCGCGTAGGCGTCGAGTCGGTGCCGGTTGTTTTTCTCACCACGATGTTCACCGGGATGGTTTTCGCGTTGGAGACCTACACCGGATTTCATCGCGTGCACGCCGAGAACTACGTCGGCAGCGCGGTCGCGCTCGCGATGCTGCGCGAGTTGTCGCCGGTGCTGGTGGGGTTGATGGTCACCGGCCGCGTCGGATCATCGATGGCCGCCGAGATCGGAACGATGCGCGTCACGGAACAGATCGACGCGCTGAAAGCGCTAGCGACCGAACCCGTGCAGTACCTTTTCGTCCCGCGTGTCATCGCGGGCGTGGTGATGTTGCCCTTCCTGGTGATTCTCGGTGACGCTCTGGGCATCGGCGGCGGATATCTCGTCGCCGTCAAACTGCTGGGCGCGAACGGCGTGATCTATCAAAACAATACATTTCAATTTCTCAATATCAAGGATCTGTGGACCGGCGTGATCAAGGCGAGCACGTTCGGCTTGATCCTCACGCTCACCGGCTGCGTCCGTGGGTACTACACTTCGGGCGGGGCGGAGGGGGTGGGGCGGTCCACAACGCAGGCGGTCGTCAGCGCGTCGCTCATCATTCTTCTGACTGACTTTTTTCTCTCGAAGATGCTCTTGTGAATCCTAACGACGGCGAAGTCATCATCTCGGTCCAGCACGTCGACAAATCCCTCGGCGGCAAACCCGTGCTGCGCGATCTCTCGATTGACGTGAAGCAGGGCGAGTCACTCGTGATCGTGGGCGGATCGGGACAGGGAAAGAGCGTCACGCTCAAACACATGATCGGATTGATGCAGCCGGACGAAGGGCACGTCATCGTCCTCGGCGAAGATCTTTGCTGCCTCGAGGCCAGAGAAATGAATCGTTTTCGGCGCCACTTTGGAATGGCATTTCAGGAAGGCGCGCTGTTCGACTCGATGAATGTCTTCGAGAACATCGCCTTCCCGCTTCGCCGCCATACAGAGATGACCGAGGAGCAGATTCACGCGCGGGTGGAGGAGTGCCTCGAGCAGGTGCATCTGCACGGCGTCGAGACGAAGCGGCCGTCGGAATTGTCGGGCGGCATGCGGCGGCGTGTCGGCTTCGCGCGCGCGATTTCGCTGCGGCCGGAGATTCTATTGTTCGACGAGCCGACCACCGGACTCGATCCGGTGATCAGCGACATCATCGCCGACCTCATCCTCGAGATGGACTCGACGCTCGACAGCACGACCGTCAGCATCACCCACGATATGAAGGTCGCGTTCAAGATCGCCGACCGGGTCGCGATGCTGTACGGAGGCCAAATCGTCGAGAAGGGGACGCCCTTCGAATTCCAGAAGTCGAGCAATCCGATCGTCCAGCAGTTCATCGAAGGACGCGCGCAAGGGCCGCTGACCGAATAGAATCAGTGGCCGGTGACTGGTTACCGTGCTACCGACCACCGGCAACCGGCCACTTTTCGGAGGTACTTCGTGCGCAGAATGCTGTTCCTCGTCCTCTTATCAACTTCGGTTTCGGCAGCACCGATCACGATTCGTGTCGATGCCGGTGACGCTCCGGCGCATCTTCTCCATGCGCATCTGAGCATTCCTGCGACGCCGGGTCCCATGGCGCTTTTCTATCCGAAGTGGATTCCTGGTGAGCATGGGCCGACCGGGCCGATCGTCGGGCTGAGCGGACTGCGCTTCTCGGCGAACGGCGCGCCGGTCATGTGGACGCGCGATCCGGTGGAGATGTACGAATTCCACGTCGACGTTCCCGCCGGCGCGAGCGCGCTGGATGTCGATCTCGATTACCTCCTGCCACCTCCCGGAACGAGCTTTACCGCCGGCGCGTCCGCGTCGCCGCGCCTGGCTGTGTTGAGCTGGAACACGATCCTGCTTTATCCGCAGACGTCACACAGCGACGCGTTGCAATACGAGCCGACTCTTCGAATTCCGCCGAGCTGGAAATACGCGACCGCGCTGGAAACGCGATCGAATGCATCCAACGAAATCCATTTCGAAACCGTGTCGCTCACGACGCTGATCGATTCGCCCGTGCAGATGGGGACGAATCTGAAGAGCATCGACATTCCGAACGGCACCGGGCTGCGACACACGATCAATCTCGCGTCGGAGAGCGCATTCGCACTCGAGACGCCCGCCGATTTCGCGACGCGCTATTCCCGCCTGGTCGACGAAACGACAGCGCTCTTCGGGGCGAATCATTACCGCCACTACGACTGGCTCTTCACGCTGAGCGGCCAGGTCGAGCATTTCGGGCTCGAGCATCACGAGTCGAGCGACGATCGCACGAGCGAGGACGCCATCACCGACGAAGAGGCGCGCAAATGGGTCAGCACGCTGCTGGCGCATGAGTTCGTGCATTCGTGGAACGGAAAATATCGCCGGCCCGCCGGCCTCGCGACGGCGAACTATGAGAAGCCGATGACCGGCGAGCTTCTCTGGGTCTACGAAGGCCTCACTAACTACCTCGGCGAGCTGCTGCCGTATCGCAGCGGACTCTTGACCGCCGAGGAGTATCGCGATCAGGTCGCCGCCAATGCCGCCGAGATGACGGAACACGTCGGGCGCACGTGGCGTCCGCTCATCGACACCGCAGTCGCGGCGCAGGTCCTCTACGGAAGTGGTGGCGCGGGGCAGTCATGGCGGCGCAGCGTCGATTTCTATCCGGAAGGCTCATTGATCTGGCTCGATGTCGACATGACGATCCGATCGCTCACGGCCGGCAAACGTTCGCTCGACGATTTCTGCCGCGCGTTCTACGGCGGAACGAGCGGACATCCGGAGCTTCGACCGTACACCTTCGATGATCTCGTGAACGCGCTCAACTCGGTCGCACCGAATGATTGGCGATCCTTTCTCAATCAACGCCTCAACTCCATGTCCGCCACCCCGCCCCTCGGCGGAATCGAGACCGCCGGATGGCGCCTGACCTATTCCGATCAACCGAATCTGGCCATTCAGCACCGCGAGCATGCGAACAAGGCGCTCGATCTGAACGATTCACTCGGCTTCACCATCCGCGAAGACGGATCGATCAGCGATGTGATCCCGAACTCGCCGGCCGCCAAGGCAGGAATCGTGAGCGGATCAAAACTGATCGCGGTCAACGGGCGGCGGTACTCGAAAGATGCGCTGCGTGACGCGATCAAAGCATCTCCGAAAGCGACGGATCCTCTCGAGATGATCGTCGAGAGCGGCGAGTTCTACACGACCGCCCGCATCGCCTACACCGCCGGCATTCGATATCCGCATCTGGAAAGGGTCAGCGGAAAGCCTGATCTGTTCGAGGCCCTCGGTAAGCCGTTGGCGCGGTCGATCGCCTTGAAAAAGTAAGGGCGCGCCGAAGCGCGCCCTTATCCCGTGATGTGTAGGTTGACTGCTTAGTCTTTGCGCATCCGACGATGCGTCGTCGTCTGCGTCGTCGTGGTCTCGACCGGTGCTGGCGTTTCCACCGTCGTGCTCGAGGTCATCGGAGCCGGCGTCTCAATAACGACCGGGGCCGGTGCTGGAGTCTCTACGATGATTGGAGCCGGGGTCGTCTCGACCGTCGTGGTCGTGATCACCGGAGCCGGGGTCGTCGTGACCGTAACGGTCGATTCGGCGGTCTTCGGAATGATGTTTACGTTGGTGTTCAGTCCGGTTCCCGACGCATTGCCGCTGCTGCCGACGGAGCTGCTGGTATAGACGCGTCCGGTTGAATCAACGGCTGCCGGGCCTGAAATCACGGCCGGTGTCGTGGACGCGGTTGTTCCCTGCGCGTTGGCAGGAGCGGGAGCGGTTCCAAGAACTTCTCCCGAGGATGACTGCTGCTGGGCAGTCTGTTCTGTGCGGATCTCGCCGGTCGTCTGACCAGCCGATTGCGCTACCGACGTGTTATGGGAGCATGCGCTCATCGCGAGCGCCAGGGCGACCGTACCAAGGCCGGCCGCTGCCTTTGTCAAAAGCGTATGTGCTTTCATCTGTTCCAACTCCTTTTGTTGTGCCTGTCTATCGGCGGGAGTAGTAGGAGCAATCCTCGCGCCTATCTTGGTAGACTCGCGGAATGCCTGAACACGTGTGGAAAGTCGGCGAGCTGATCCGTCAGATCAATCTCGACTTCTTCCGCTACAACGACATCTCGGTCGAGGGAGAAGTGTCTAACTTCGTCCGCTCGACAGCCGGGCACTGCTATTTCTCAATCAAAGACGCGCGCGCGCAGATGCGCGTGGTGCTGTTTGATTCGCAGGCGCGATTCCTTCGATTCCGTATCGAAAACGGTTTGCAGCTCGTCGTGCGCGGGCGACTCTCGATCTATGAGCAGAAGGGCGAGTTCCAGCTCAACGCTGTTTCCGCGGAACCGGCGGGACTCGGCGCGCTGCAACTGGCATTTGAGCAGTTGAAGAAACGGCTCGCCGATGAAGGACTCTTCGACGCGGCGCGCAAGAAGCCGATCCCGATGCTGCCGCAGCGCATCGCGATCGTGACGAGCACTACCGGCGCCGCGATCCGCGACATCCTTCACGTCCTCGGCCGCCGTTTTGACGGACTCTCGCTGCAGATTTATCCCGTCCGCGTTCAGGGCACGGCCGCGGCGCGCGAAATCGCGACAGCGATCGGTCATCTTTCGCGGTGGCAGATCCACGACGTCGTGCTGATCTGCCGAGGCGGAGGTTCGCTCGAAGATCTGTGGCCGTTCAACGAAGAGATCGTGGCGCGCGCAGTAGCTTCGTGCCCCATTCCTACGATCTCGGGCGTCGGTCACGAAACAGATTTCACGATTTGCGATCTGGTCGCCGATCTTCGCGCGCCGACGCCGTCCGCGGCCGCCGAAATCGTCATCCGTGCAAAGAGTGAGATCTGCCGGCAGGTGGAAAGCGACGTTCGCAGAATCCGCCACAGGATCGAGAGCCGCGTAGTCGCGCAGCGCGAGCGGCTCAATCGACGGCGGATGATGCTATATCGAATTGTCGAGTCGCGAGCACGCGCGTTGCGAACGCGCCTGACGGCCGCGCGCGATCCGCTCGCACTATTTCCGTCCCGCGTCGCGCGCGAGAGGCAGCATCTGCAAGCGATGGCGTCGACTTTACAAGCCGTTTCGCCGCTGTCGGTTCTTTCGCGCGGATACGCGATCGCATTCTCGCGGACGCGCAATCGGCGAAAACCCATCCTCGATTCCGGCGTCGTACGCGTCGGCGATCCCATTGAAGTGCAGCTCAAGAAAGGCCGTCTGGAATGCACCGTCGACGCGAAGACGATGGGCGTCGAATCCGTGTGGCCCGACAACTATGCCGCGCGCGAAATCGAGTGACTTCGAAAAAGCCTTCCAGGAGCTCGAGGAGATCGTCCGCCGACTCGAGAGTGAGGAACTGCCGCTCGACGAATCGCTGCAACTGTTCGAGCGGGGAATCCTACTCTCGCGTCTCTGCAATCAGAAACTCGAAGAGGTCGAGAAGAAGATCGAGCTGATCCTGGCCGATTCGAAAGGACAGCCGGTCGTCAAGCCGTTCGAAGTGGAAGAGGAAGAGGAAGAGGACGCGGCCACGGAAGAAGGGCTGTGACGGCGTGGCCTCACTCGATTCCTACCTCGCGCAGCGCCGGGCGCAAATCGATCGCGCGCTCGACGAGAATCTTCCGCCGCCTGATACGCCCCCATCGATCATCCATCAGGCGATGCGCTACGCCGTTCTCGGCGGCGGCAAGCGCATCCGGCCGATCCTCGCGATCGCGGCCGCTGAAGCGTGCGGCGTGGCGATCGAGCCGTTGCTCGTCCCGTGTTCGGCGCTGGAGCTGATCCACACCTACTCGCTCGTCCATGACGATCTGCCGGCGCTCGACAACGACGATCTTCGCCGCGGCCGCAAGACCACGCACGTCGTCTATGGCGAGGCGATCGGAATCCTGACCGGTGACGCGCTGCTGACCGAGGCCTTTTCGTGGCTCGCACGGGCGGGAGACATCGAAGCGATTCGCGTTGTGTCGACGGCCATCGATTCGAAGGGAATGATCGGCGGACAAGTGGCGGACCTGGAAGGCGGATCGAATCTCGAGCAACTCGAATTCATTCACAAAAACAAAACCGCGAAGCTCATCACCGCGTCCGCGACCCTCGGCGGAGTTCTCGCGAAGGCGTCTGAAAAACAGCTGGCCGCGCTGCAGCGCTACGGCGAAGCGGCTGGCCTCGCGTTTCAGATCGTCGATGACCTCCTCGATCAGGAGCAAACCTCGGCGGAGCTCGGCAAGACCGCCGGAAAGGACGCCGCGCAGGGGAAACTGACTTATCCGGCGCTCATGGGGCCGGCGGAAGCGCGAAAAAGGGTCGAGGGGCTCTTGAAAACCGCCGTGGAAAACGCTGATATGATCGGCAGTCCGGTGAACTTTCTCGCGCCGATCGCACGTTACATCTGCGAACGCCGCTCCTGACAAACCATGGGATTACTCGAACACATTGATTCTCCGGCAGATGTTCGCAAGCTCGACCGGAGCCAGCTTCCCCAGCTCGCGCAGGAAATCCGCGACCGGATCATCGAGGTCGTCTCGAAGATCGGCGGTCATTTCGGCGGCAACCTCGGCATCGTCGAGCTGACGCTCGCGCTGCACTACGTCTTCAACACGCCGCGCGATCAGCTCGTCCTCGACACCGGCCACCAGAGTTATCCACACAAGTTGATCACCGGCCGCCGCGATCGATTCCACACCATCCGGCAGCACGATGGCATCTCAGGATTCTGCAAGCGCGAAGAGTCGGAGTACGACGTATTCAACGCCGGCCACGCGTCGACGTCGATTTCATCCGCACTCGGCATCGCTGTCGCGCGCGATTTTCGAAAAGAGGATTACCGCGTGATCGCGGTCGTGGGCGACGGCGCGCTCTCCGGCGGCCTGGCGTTCGAAGGACTCAATCAGGCCGGTCACCTCAAACGAAAACTCTTCCTTGTGCTCAACGACAACGACATGTCGATCTCGACGAACGTCGGCGCGATGAGCGGCTACCTGAATCAGATCATCAAAGGTCAGCGCTACGTGCAGGCGAAGGACCTCGCCAAAGGCGTGATGGATCGCATCCCGCTGATCGGCGGAAAGCTGCATGAGTTCGCGTCGGAGATGGAGCAGCTACTCAAGCACACGATCGTGCCGGGCACTCTCTTCGAAGAGCTCGGATTCAAATACCTCGGGCCGTACGATGGCCACAACCTCGACACGCTGATCGATACCTTCGAAGAATACAAGGATTACAACGGCCCGATCCTCGTGCACGTCATCACGAAGAAAGGGAAGGGCTACACGCCGGCGGAAGACAAGCCGATCTGGTCGCACGGCGTCACGCCGTTCGACATCCCGTCGGGCGAAGTGAAAAAGTCGGACAAGCCCGCACCTCCTAGTTACACCGCGGTTTTCGCGGAGACACTGATCGAGCTGGCGAAGCGGGATCCGAAGATCGTCGCGATCACTGCGGCGATGCCCGAAGGAACGGGCCTCGACAAATTCGGGAAAGCATTTCCGGAACGCATGTTCGACGTCGGCATCGCGGAAGAACACGCCGTCACGTTCTCGGGCGGCATGGCGACGCAGGGGATGAAGCCGGTTGCGGCGATCTACTCGACGTTCCTGCAGCGCGCCTTCGACCAGGTTTTTCACGACGTGACGATCATGGACTTGCCGGTCGTCTTCGCGCTCGATCGCGGCGGCATCGCGGGCGCCGACGGCCCGACGCACCACGGCATCTACGATATGGCGTATCTGCGCGTCTTTCCGAACATGATCTGCATGGCGCCAAAGGACGAGAACGAGCTGCGGCACATGCTGAAGACCGCGTTCGAGACGGGCCATCCGACTTCGCTGCGCTACCCGCGCGGCAACGGTGCCGGCGTTCCGATGGACGCGGAACTGAAGTCGCTTCCGATCGGAAAAGGCGAAGTCATGCGCGAAGGAAACGACGGAGCGATCTTTGCGATCGGAAACGAAGTGTGGCCCGCGATGCAGGCGGCCGAGATCCTCGCCAAGGATGGAATCGACGTCGCGGTCATCAATGGACGATTCATCAAGCCGATCGACGACGATCTCATCACGCAATTCTGCCGTCCGGGCTCACGCATCATCACGGTCGAAGAGGGCTCGCTGGCCGGCGGGTTCGGATCGGCAGTGATGGAGCGCGTGCAGCAGCTCGGCATCGAAGGCGTGACATTCCATTGCATCGGAATCCCGGATGAGTACGTGCACCACGGCGCGCAGGATGTTCTCCGCGCGCAGTACGACCTCCATCCGGAAGGCATCGCGAAGCGCGTGCGCGAGTTCGTGCGCGAGCGCGTCGAGCGTCCGCGTCTGGCCACCATCCGCTGATGCTGGTTGCGGCTGTCCTTTTTGCCACCGCCACGCTGAGTCAGCGTTTGACGTCCGCGGCCGAGGAGCTGTTGCGGATCGAGAAGAAAATCGCGGCGACACACGATCTCGATGCGCTGCTCTACGAAGACGTCCTCACGCTGCTCGACGAGGCACTCGACGCCGATCCGCACAATCTCCACGCGCATGCGCGCGCCGGCGAAGTTCTGGTGCTGAAGAGCAAACAGTCCGACGGCACGTTCGACATCTGCAGTTTGCTCGACGCCCGCGACGAAGCCGATTTCGTACTCAGCCACGGCGCCGAGGCCGGAGATCAGGCGATTGCGCGCGGCGTGCGGCGGTCGATCGACAGCATCCCGCAGTCCGCGATTCCGGATCCGCCGTCGAGCTGCGGCGACAGCGACGAAGGGCGGCGCCACGGCACAAAAACGCGCTCGTCTTGACGTCGCCCTCGTCGAGCGCGGCCTCGTTGAAACGCGCTCGAAGGCGCAGTCCCTGATCATGGCGAGGCGTGTCCTCGTCAACGGTCAGTTCGCCGACAAACCTGGAACGCAAGTGCACGAGGATGACGAGTTGCGCGTCGCGGAGCTCGAGCACCCGTGGGTCGGCCGCGGCGGGATGAAGCTGGCGCACGCGCTCGAACATTTTCAGATCGACGTCGCCGGGAAAATCTGCGCCGATATCGGTGCGTCGACCGGCGGCTTCACCGATGTTCTAGTGAAAAAAGGAGCCGCGAAGGTCTACGCCATCGACGTCGGCCACGGCCAGCTCGATGCGTCGTTGCGCAATGATCCGCGCGTCGTCAATCGCGAGAGAGTCAACGCGCGGTTTCTCGAGCCGTCCGACTTCGAGGATCCGATCACATTCGTCTCGGTCGACGTGTCATTCATCTCGCTGAAGTTGATTCTGCCGGCGATTGCCAAGTTTCTCCGCGGTGAGCTGATCGCGTTGATCAAGCCACAGTTCGAGGTCGGAAGGGGTGAGGTCGGAAAAGGAGGAATCGTTCGGGATGAGGCGAAGCGGGCGGCGGCGGTTCAATCCGTTGTGGATTTTGCGAAGGAAGCCGGTTTCGACGTGCGGGGAGTGATCGAGAGTCCGGTCAAGGGGGCCGAAGGAAATGTTGAATATCTGATGAATTCGGAATTGAGAATTGGGAATTGGGAATGAAGAATCAAAGAGTCTTGAATTCTTCATTCCCAATTCCCAATTCCCAATTCATCTATTCAAAGAAAGATACTCGCGCAATCCTTCCCTCCACGATTCCGGCCTAACACCCGTCAGCCGCTCGTAGCGTTCAGTCGAAAGCACCGAATACGCCGGGCGGGTGGCGGGGCGGGGAAAGTCCTCGGTCGCAATCGGCTTGACGGTCACGTCGGCGCCGAGCTCTTCGACGATCGCGCGCGCGAAGTCGTACCACGTGCACTCCGGCTCGTCGGCGTAGTGCATGATGCCGCGCGCGTCGAGAGTCGCGATGCGGATGATTGCATCGGCGAGATGCCGCGTGTATGTCGGGCGGCCTCGCTGATCGTTGACGACGCGAAGCGGATTCGTTCCTTTCCGGATCTGATTGCGAATGGCTTCGACGAAGTTGGGGCCATGGACGCCGAAGAGCCATGATGTCCGGACGATCACGTGTTTGCGCGCGTGCGTCGCCGCGGTTTCGCCGAGAAGTTTGGATCGGCCGTAGATGGAGAGAGGCGCAGTCAGATCGTTGATCTCGTAGGGCGTCTGCCGGCGGCCATCGAACACAAAATCACTCGAAAGGTGGACCAGCAGCGCGTCGACTTCGTTGGCTGCCTGCGCGAGAAGCTCTACCGACGATCCATTGATCGCATTCGCGAGCCGCGCGTTGGTTTCGGCAGCGTCGACCCGCGTGAAACCGGCGCAGTTCACGACGATCGACGGGTTGGCTTCCACGACCGCCGCAGTCACCGCGCGCGAGTCAGTGATGTCGAGATCGGATCGTGTGAGGGGAAGGAATTCTTCGCCGCGAATGGCCAGCGCGTTTTGCAGGTCGGTGCCGACCATGCCTGCAGCGCCGGTGATCAGCCACTTCACGCCGGCGTGTTTTTCTTTTCTTCTGCGATCTGTTTCTTCTCTTCGCGCGATTTGAGTCCGTCACGGAAGTTGGAGATGCCTTCGCCCAGGCCTTTGCCGAGCTGAGGAAGTTTTCCGGCGCCGAACACCACCAGGATGATGGCGAAGATGACAAGCAATTCGGGAAGTCCAAGTGAGCCGAACATTCAGCCTCCGCGGTCAGTCTATAACACTGACGCCGCGGGCCGGGATTTCGTGTACCGCACCGGCTGTTAACATCGCGCCGCAGATGATCGATCTCTCCGGACTCAACCCTCAGCAACGCGAAGCGGTTACGCATGGCGGCGGGCCGCTGCTCGTGCTCGCGGGTGCGGGCTCGGGGAAGACGCGCGTGATCACGTATCGCATCGCCTGGCTGATCGGCGAGCGCGGCGTTTACCCGTCGCAGATCCTGGCCGTGACGTTCACGAACAAGGCCGCCAGCGAGATGCTCGGCCGCGTGGAGCGCCTCGTGCCGGGCATCGGCGCGCGGCCATGGATCGGCACTTTTCACTCGACCTCGCTGCGCATGCTTCGCCGCTACGCCGACCGCCTCGGCTTCACCAAATCGTTCGCGATCTACGACACCTCCGATCAGTTGACGCTCGTGCGGCGATGCATGCGCGAGCTGCAAATGAGCGACGAAGCCTTTCCGCCGCGCTCGATTCTGAATCGGATTTCGAACGCCAAGAACGAGCTGATCGGCCCCGCGGCGTACGAGAAAGACAATCTCGATTTCTTCGGCGCGCGCGTCGCGGAGGTCTACCGCCTGTATCAGCGCCGTCTGAAAGAGTTCGATGCCATGGACTTCGACGATCTGATCGGCAACTACGTCCTGCTCCTGCAGCAGCACGACGACGTCCGCACCGAGCTGCACACCCGTTTCCCACATTTGCTGATCGATGAATATCAAGATACTAATCATGCACAGTATTCATTGATAAAACTGCTTGCCGGTCCGAACGGAAACGTCGTGGCGGTCGGCGATGAAGACCAGTCGATCTATCGCTTCCGCGGCGCCGACATCAACAACATCCTCAACTTCGAGCGCGATTTTCCGGGCGCGCGCATCATCAAACTGGAGCAGAACTATCGCTCGACCGGCAACATTCTCGACGCCGCCACCGGCGTCGTATCGAACAACATCGCGCGCAAAGGGAAGACGCTGTTCACCGATGCCGGCGGCGGCGATCCGGTTCGCATCGTCACGGCCAGCACGGATCGCGAAGAGGCGCAATTCGTCCTGCAGAAAATCCTGGCGCTGCAGCCGCAGTACAAGCTCACCGACTTCGCTGTGCTGTTTCGAACGAATGCGCAGTCGCGGCCCTTTGAAGAAGAGTTGCTGCGCGCGAATCTGCCGTACTCCGTCGTCGGCGGCGTGAAGTTCTACGAGCGCGCCGAGATCAAGGACATCCTCTCGTTTGTGCGCCTGGCGGTCCGGCCGCACGACACGCCCTCGGTCGAGCGCGTCATCAACGTGCCCTCACGCGGCATCGGCGACACGACGATCAAAGCGCTCGACGAAGAAGCAAACCGCGCGAATGCCACGCTGTGGAACATCATCGAGGGTCCGCTCGACTTCATCCCGCCGCGCGCGGGCAGAGCGGTCCGCGAATTTCGCGAGATCGTCCATGACCTGCAGCGCGCCGCGACAAATCCAGTGCCCGACTTTCTCGACTACGTGCTGGTGCGAACGGGTTACCGCCGGATGCTTTCGGAATCGCGCGACATCCAGGACGAATCGCGCCTGCAGAACATCGATGAGCTGATCAACTCCGCGCGCGAGTTCGTCGAGCAGAATCCCTCGTCGCCGCTCGCTGACTACCTCGACTCGCTGACGCTGATCAGCGACCTCGATCGCTACCAATCGGAGAAGGGCGTCACGTTGATGACGTTGCACGCCGCGAAGGGACTCGAGTTCAAAATCGTTTTTCTGGCCGGGATGGAGGAAGGAATTCTGCCGCATTCGCAATCGCTCGAGGAAAACGACGACATCGAGGAGGAGCGGCGGCTTTGTTACGTCGGAATGACGCGCGCGCGCGAACAGCTTTATTGCCTTTACGCCCTCGAGCGCCGCGTGCACGGCATGATGCGCGATCAGCGCCCGTCGTCATTCGTTCAGGAGATCCCCGAGCGCGTGATGGAAGAAGTACGGCTGACGCGGCCCCGTTTCAGCGCTCCGCCACCCCCCACGGCGCCGCGAGCCGGCAGGAGTATCGGTGCCACGCAGAGCATCGCCTCGTTCTTCAAAGACGCCCCTGTGCAGTTCGATCCGAATTCGATCCGCCCTGCGCGATCCGAGCCGCGATCGGCGGAGCTCAAACGCGGCGTGCGTGTCCGCCATGATCAATTCGGCGACGGCACGATCCTGACGATGGAAGGAAATGGTCCCGACGCGAAGCTGACCGTCTACTTCGACCGCGCCGGTTCGAAAAAATTCATTGCAAAGTACGCAAAGCTGACGCGGATCTAAGCCGCCGGCCGGCCGCTCAGCGAGCTGGGAGAATTCAGATTCGCACCCTCGTGCACTCCAACTCCCATCCGGTCGACGAGCTCGCCGCCTAACCATCCCGTGACCAGCGCGATGCCGACTGCGATCGCCGACAGCACGATCGCCGAAATCCTCGGCAGGCCCGGATCCGGGCGCCGGAGAAACCAGCTGCCGATGAACAGTCCGACCACGACGACGTTCCCGACGCCGTGCCACCGCCCGATTTTCTTCGCGCGCGTTCCGGACGGAATCGCGAGCCAGTCAATGAGTCCGAAAATCGCCGCGAGCAGTCCCGAGATCCCGCCGCCGAAAATCATCCAGAAGGCGGTTGTCGCAAGGTCGCTTCGCTTCGTCGCCAGATACGCGATGTCGAAGAACAGCGACATGCCGAGGACGCCGAGGGGAAAGACGATGAGCATTTGATGGATGGGATGCCCGAATAATCTTGCTTTTGCTTGCACGCAAACTCCGGTTGCAAATCTATCGCCGCATCGCGATACAGCCGAGGGCCAGCATCGCCGCGCCTGCCAGAATCCACGAGCGCTTCTTGTTCGCCTCGAGGGTGATGCTCCTCGCAATCGCGCGACCGTCGAACACGCCATGCGCTCCGTGGTCGCCGGGCAGCGGGTCCCACAAATTGTTTGGCCGATCCGGGTCCTCAGGCTCCTGCGTCATCTGCGAGTCGTATCCGTTGCGCGCGAGATAGTGATCGGCGAAACCTGGGGCGAGATTGTTCCCGATGACCGCCAACGACGTCGGCCACGCGACATTGATCTCGCGACGATTGCTATACGCGGCCCACACAATCGCCTCGGCCGCGATCTCCGGTTGAAAAATCGGCGGCACCGGTTGTCCTTTGCGCGGCAGCCGGCTCTTGACCCAGCGGAACTGCGGCGTGTTGAGCGCCGGCATGTTGACCATCACGACGCGTACATTGCTCCTGTCATGAATCAACTCGCAGCAGAGCGAATCATGGAAGGCCTGGACCGCGTGTTTCGCGGCGCAGTACGCCGATTGCAGCGGAATGCCGCGGTAGGCGAGCGCCGATCCCACCTGCACGATCGCGCCGCGGTCGCGCGGTTTCATCCGGCGGAGCGCTGCCAGCGTTCCCCAGACGTATCCGAGGTATGTGACTTCGGTGACGCGGCGATATTCGTCCGGCTGCATCTGCATGATCGGCGAGAAGACCGAGAGCATCGCGTTGTTGATCCAGATGTCGATCGGCCCGAATGCCTTCTCTACTTCTCCGGCGGCCTGCTCGACAGCGTCGTGATCGGAAACATCGAGCGGAAGGACATGCGCCTGTCCGCCGGCAGCTTCGATTTCGCGTCTTGCGCCTTCGAGGCCATCGCGTCCGCGGCCGATCAGTGCGATTCTTGCTTTGCGTTTGCCGAACGCCTGCGCCGTGGCGCGTCCGACGCGCCGGTGATGACAACGACTTCTTCGTGCATGCGATGATTCGAAGCAAGACATGAACCTGCCGTCGATTCTGCTCTGGGGTTTTGCCGCCACGGTGGTGTTGACGGCACTGACGATCGCCGCGCAGTCGCTGGGGCTCACGCGCATCGACATTCCCTTCATCCTCGGAACGATGTTGACCGCCGATCGCGACCGCGCGAAATTCATCGGCCTGGTCGTGCATCTGATCAATGGCTGGGTCTTCGCGCTCGTCTACGGTCTTTTCTTCGAAAATGTGGACAGAGCGACGTGGTGGTTCGGCGCATTGATTGGCGTCGTGCAGGGCGTGATCGTCGTGGTCGCTTTCCTGCCGCTGCTTCCCGGCATTCACCCCAGGATGGTTTCCGACTTTCGAGGCCCCGAGCCGACGCGTCTTCTCGAGCCGCCGGGATTTCTCGCGACGAACTATGGGCGGATGACACCGGTTGTGACGATCGTCGCGCACGCAATCTACGGCGCAATCATCGGCGCCTTCTACGTCGTCGTGTGAGTTCGGAGCAGGCACAGGGCCGCGTTGATCAGGCCGATGTGCGTGAGCGCCTGCGGAAAGTTTCCCAGCAGCGCCCCACTCGCGACATCGACCTCCTCGGAATACAGCCCGAGGTCGTTGCAGCGATGGAGAAGTTTTTCGAAAGTCGCGTGCGCTTCATCGATCCGTCCGGCAAGGGCCAGAGCTTCGACAAGCCAGAAACTGCACGCCACGAACGCGCCTTCGCCGGGCGGCAGACCGTCCTCGGTCGTCAGTTCGTAACGATAGAGAAGCTCGTCGTGGCCGAGTTGCTGTCGGATTGCGTCGATGGTTGCGACAATTCGCGGATCCGTCGGCTCCAGAAATCCGATGCGCGAGAGGTAGAGCAGACTCGCATCGAGCTCGTCGCCGTCGAGAAGCGAAACAAAGCTTCCGAGCTCGCGATTGAATCCGCGATCGAGAATCGTCGCGCGAATTTCTTCCTTCGCGCGACGCCACACATCGACGCGGCGATCGGGGATGTATTTCTTCTTCGCCAGCCGCTCGGCGCAATCCAGCGCCGCCCACGCCATCACCTTTCCGTGGACATGCTGTTGGCGGCCGCTGCGTTTTTCCCAGATTCCGCTGTCGGGTTCCTTCCACTTTTCGACGACGCGATCGGCCAGACGCGAAAGCAACGTGCGCACGTCCCGATAGAGTTTGCCGGCGTCAGGATCGAGGTGCGCCTCCACCGCGGCGAGGACCTCGCCGTAGATGTCGAGCTGTACTTGATCGTGAGCGTCGTTGCCGATGCGAACGGGTCCGGAGTGCTCGTACCCCTCGAGGTGATCGAGAATTGTTTCGGGAACGTGCGGCTCGCCAAACACGTCGTACAGAATCTGCAGGCGCGGGTGGGTAAGACGCGTCGCGTAGAGCATCCAGTCGAGAAAGGCTCCCCCTTCGATCGTGAAGCCGCAGTCATCGAGTGCCGACACCGTGAATGCGGCGTCGCGAAGCCAGCAGAAGCGATAGTCCCAATTGCGAACGCCGCCGATCTTTTCGGGCAGCGACGTCGTCGGCGCCGCTACGATCGCGCCGGATGGCGCATACGTCAGCAGCTTCAGGAGAAGCACGCTGCGCAGAACCTGCGCGCGATAGGGGCCATCGTATGTGCAGTGCGACGACCACTCGCGCCAGAACGCGACCGAACGCTCGATCTCCTGCGTAGCTTCATCGCCGATGTGCGGCATGACGGCTGGGGAACGGTCCTCGAACGCCAGCGCGAAATCGTGACGCTCGCCTTTGCGGATCGTGAAGCGCGCGAAGGCATCGGCGCTGTCGAGTTCGAAGCGGATGTCGGATCGCAGATGCAGCGCGATGGGAAGCTGCTCGCAGATGATGCTGTCGCGCCGATAGCGGAGATTCACGCGCGATCTCGCGTAGTTCGTGCGCGGCGAGAAGTGGACTTCCATCGCGACTTCTCCCTCGAGGCATTCAACACGGCGCAGCAACTGGCGAAACGGCGTCAGACGATGGAGTTTGTCCTCCTCCCGCATCACCGGCATCAGATCGATGAGCTTCACGATTCCGCCGTCAACCTCGAATGTGGTCTCCAGCACATTCGTGCCGTCGAGATAGCGACGCTGCGATTTGAACTCGCCCGCCGGCGAAATGGAGAAACATCCACCTTTTTGATGGTCGAGAATACGTGCGAATATTGATGGCGAATCGAACCGCGGCCAGCACAGCCAGTCGATCGATCCATCGCGCGAGATGAGCGCCGCCGAGCGCGTGCAGCCGATGATCGCGTAATCAGCGATGGGTTTGTATGGCATTTTGCGACGCCATCTGCAGGACCTCTGCGAGGTGGAGTGCCTGTCTGCCGGTCGACTGCTCGATCTGCTCGCGGCAGCTGAAACCGTCGGCGATGATGAGCGTGTCGGCCGCCGCCTGGCGCGCTCGCGGCAGCAGCACGCGCTCGCCGATGCGCATCGAGATCTCGTAATTCTTCGCCTCGAAGCCGAACGCGCCGGCCATGCCGCAGCATCCGGAATCGAGGTGCTCGAAATCCAACCCCATCTTCCGCAGCACAAACTCCTCGGGCTCGAATTTCATGATCGCCTTGTGATGACAGTGTCCCTGGACGATCGCTTTCCGCTGCAGCCGCGGCATCCTGAATCGATCGCCTTCGCGCTGAATGAATTCGCTCAGAGTCATCATCGGGACCGATTTGCCGGGGAACAGATTTCCCAGCTCGTCGCGAAAGACGGAGACGCAGCTCGGCTCGAGACCGACGATCGGCGTCCCGGCATCGATCTCGGGCTGAAGCTCTTTCATGATTTGCCGAAGATGTTTTTTCGCGAGATCGAGAAACCCCCAGTCGTACAGCGGGCGTCCGCAACAGAGCGGCTTGCGCGGAATGCTGACGCGATAGCCGGCGCTCTCCAGAACGTCGACGGCCGCCATCGCAGTATCCGGACGAAAGTAGTTGTTGAACGTGTCCGCCCACAGGAGAACATGCGTTCCCTGCCGCGCCGGCGGGCGTTTAGAAAATTGCTGTCGGAACGTTCGCTTCGCATAGCGCGGCATTTTTCGCTCGGGGGCGATGCCGAGGAGTCGTTTGGCGATGGGCATGGTGGCGTTGGCGGCGGCGGGCGCGATCGACGCGAGACGCGACCAGCGGTGAATCCAACCCAGGCTGTAGGCCGTGATCGGCCGCAAGCGCCATTTGTAGTAATGCGAAAGGAACTCCGCCTTGTATGTCGCCATGTCGACGTTGACGGGACAATC
Organism: Acidobacteriota bacterium; assembly: GCA_030948915.1. Lineage (GTDB taxonomy): Bacteria > Acidobacteriota > Thermoanaerobaculia > Gp7-AA8 > Gp7-AA8 > Gp7-AA10. Next base: position 20,949 of record JALYZI010000255.1, on the reverse strand, counting down.
GGCTTTGCATCCCTTGCATGAGATGCAGAGCTCCAGCGCGTCTTTGACGGACTCATTGCGCCAGTTGTCGGGAATCGCCTGCCCCTGGAACATTTCGAAGAAGAGATGCGCCCGCCCGCGCGTCGAGTGTTCCTCATCGTGCGTGACCATGTAGCTCGGGCACATCGTGCCGCCATCGGTGCGGCGGCACTCGCCCACGCCGACGCATCGCAGCATCGCGCGATCGATCTTTCCGTCGTCTTCGGGAAATTGGAAATGCGTTTTCGGCGACCATTGCTGAAAATTCGCGCCTAACCGGAGGTTTTCCGTCGGGTGATATGGCGTCACGACTTTTCCCGGATTCATTTTCCAATCCGGATCCCAGATCGATTTGAATTCGCGGAACGCCTCGATCAACGTCTCGCCGAACATTTTCGGCAGCAGCTCGGCGCGCGATTGCCCATCGCCATGTTCGCCCGACAGGGAGCCGTTGTATTTGAGGCAGAGGTCTGCGGCCTCGTCGATGTAGTCGCGATACTTCACAATTCCCTCGGCCGATTCGAGATCGAAATTGTTTCGCGTGTGCACGCACGCCTGACCGAAATGGCCGTACAGATCGCCGATGTAGCCGTACTTGTCCATCAACTTCCGAAGATCGCGAAGATATTTGCCGAGATGCTTTGGATCGACTGCCGAGTCTTCCCAACCTTCCCACGTGCGCGGCTTACCGGGAACGAATGCCGTTGCGCCGAGACCAGATTCGCGGATCTTCCAGATGCGATGCTCGTCTTTTTTATCGTCGAAGCGCTTCATCGATGGACAAGAACTCGAATTCTTCAGCGCATCCATCATGCGTTGCGCGTTAGCGTCCGATTCGGATTTCGTCTCGCCGCCGAACTCCACCAGCAACCAACCTTTGCCCTGCGGCAGCAGCGGGATCTTGTCGAGGTTGAGTTTCTTCTTCCTCATGTCTTCGACGAGGCGATCGTCGACGCCTTCCAGGCCGATGGGATTGAACTGCAGAAGGCGGGGAACATCGTCGGCCGCGGTGTAGATGTCTTCGTAGCCGAGAACGACGAGCGTGCGCGACGGCGGGCTGTAAACGAGACGGCACTTCGCCTCGAGGACGATGACGCAGGTGCACTCGCTGCCGACCAGCGCCTTCGCGACGTTGAATCCGTCCTCGGGCAGAAGCGAATCGAGGTTGTATCCCGACACGCGGCGTGGGATTTTCGGATAGCGCCGGCGGATCTCGTCGCCGTACTTGTCGCGGATCGCGCGCAGGCGCCGGTAGATGTCGCCGCGCCGTCCGCCCCCGCTGATGATCTTCGCCAGCTCGTCTTCGCTCGTCGCGCCGACGCGCAGGCGCAGGCCGTCGTACGTCAGGATTTCCAGCTCGTCGATGTTGTCGACGGTCTTGCCAGCCATCAGCGCGTGCACGCCGCAGGAGTTGTTGCCAATCATGCCGCCGAGCGTGCAGCGGTTGTGCGTCGCCGGATCGGGACCGAACGTCAGATTGTGTTTTTCAGCGGCGTCGCGAAGGTCGTCGAGCACGATGCCCGGCTCGACGCGCGCGAATTTCTGTTTCGGATCGAGATCCACGATGTGGTGCATGTACTTCGAGAAGTCCATGACCACGGCGACGTTGCAGCACTGTCCGGCGAGCGAAGTGCCGCCGCCGCGCGCGAGGATCGGCGCACCGAACTTGCGCGCGAGCGAGACGGTCGCGATGACATCGTCGGCGTTGCGCGGCAGCACCACGCCGATCGGAACCTGGCGATAGTTCGAGGCATCCGTGGCGTAGAGCGCGCGTGATCCGTCGTCGAATCGCACCTCGCCTTTGATCTCGCGCTTCAGGGTGGAGGCCAGGGCCGCAGCGTCGACGTTGATGTCCTGGATGCGGTCGCGGTGTTGGAATCGCTGCACGTGGCTTACAACACTACACCTTCACAGAATCGAGCAGCTCCTTCATCGACTGCTTGAGAATGTGGCTCCGCGCCGGATCGTGCAGGAGTGACTTCATGAACTTCTTCGCCTGCTCCGCCGTGATGTGCGGCGGAAGCGGCGGCACTTCCGGATCGGTATGAAATTCGAGGACTGACGGGCGATCGGCCTCGAGCGCCGCATCCCACGCAGCGCCGATGCGCTCCGGCTGTTCCACGCGTACGCCTTCGAGTCCGAGCGATTGGGCAAATTCGGCGTATCCGAAATCGGGAAGGACCTGCGAGTCGTCGAACTTCGGATCGCCGGCCATCACGCGCTGCTCCCACGTCACCATGTTCAGATCGCGATTCTTCAGCACGCACACGATCAATCGCGGATCGGCCCACTCGCGCCAGTACTTCGCGATGGTGATCATCTCGTTCATGCCGTTCATCTGAAACGCGCCGTCACCGACGCACGCGATTGCGACGCGGTCTGGAAACGCGAACTTGGCCGCGATCACGTACGGAATTCCAGGTCCCATGGTCGCGAGATTTCCGGAGAGTGATCCCATCATCCCGCGACGGAATTTCAGATCGCGTGCGTACCAGCTGGCGGCCGATCCCGAGTCGGCGGCTACGATGCAGTTGTCCGCAGCCGCGAGGACAATTCCCAGAACACGCGCTGCGGATTGATCGGATCGGCGCTGGTCATCGCGCGCTTCTCCAGCACTTTCCACCAGTCGACGATCTCGCCCTCGATCTTCTCGCGCCACGATCGATCCGTCTTGCGCTTCAGCATTGGAATCAGCGCGCGCAGAGTTTCCTTGCTGTCGCCAACGAGGTTGATCTCCATCGGATAGCGGATCGAAAGCATCGTCCGTCGATATCCACCTGCACCCCGCGCGCTTTCCCCTCCTCGGGCAAAAACTCGGGGTAAGGAAAACTCGATCCGACCATGAAGAGCGTGTCGCATTCGTCCATCAACACCCAGCTCGGCTTGGTGCCGAGAAGACCGATGGAGCCGGTAACGAATGGCAGTGCATCAGGAAGCGCCGCTTTGCGGAGGAGAGCTTTGGCGACGCCGGCGCCTAACAGATCGGCAACCTCGATGATCTCGTCCGTAGCGTGCATCGCGCCCTGACCGACCAGCATCGCGACGCGTTTTCCGGCGTTGAGAACATCCGCCGCCCGGCGCAGATCCTCCGAATGCGGAACGATTCGCGGCGTCGTTTAGCCGGTTCCGGAGTGGATCGTCGAGTGTTTATGCGGTGGCGGCTTGTACGGCTCGTCCTGAAGATCGTGCGGAATGATGATGCATGTGACGGTCCGCTGCGACAGCGCAATGCGAAACGCGCGATCGATCAGATGTTTGATCTGTCCCGGCACCATCGCGGTGTGCACGTACTCCGACGCTACATCCTTGAACAGATTCTGCAGATCGACTTCCTGCTGATACGAACGATCGCGACGACCGGCTGATGATCGAGCTTCGCGTCGTAGAGTCCATTGAGAAGATGGATTGCGCCCGGGCCGGAGGTCGCCATGCAGACGCCGGCCTCGCCCGTGAATTTCGCATGCGCGCAGGCCATGAAGGCGGCCATCTCTTCATGTCGCACCTGAACGAGGTCGATCTTTCCCTTGGCGCGCTCGAGCGCACCCATGATTCCGTTGATTCCGTCTCCGGGATAGCCGTAGACGCGGCGCACGCCCCATTCGCCGAGGCGTCTGACGAGAAAGTCGCTGGTGGTTTCAGCCATGCGTCCGATGCAAGCATGACCCATACCGCTACATTGCGAATCGCAAACCGACAATCGCGCGGCGGCGAGGTGATGCGAATCCGCGAACTTCTTCGTAGCGGCTGTCCGCCAGGTTCTCTACTTTTACAAATGGTGTGAATGTTCCGATGCGCACTTGAACGTTCGCATCGATCAGCGTGTAAGCGCGATTCGTCGCCCGCGCAAACGGAAATGTCGCTTCGCTGTCGGGCCGTGCGCCGGTGCGCAGCACGACGACGTTCGTGTCGGTGTTTCCGGCGCGCCATCCGAGCGACAACGACCCGGAATGTTTCGGCCGGCGCTGCAACCGAAGGCCGGTCGCTTCGTCTTCCGCGCGATGGAGGTACGTGTAGCTGACGGCAGCGTAGAGCGAGGTGGTCAGAGGCTGCTGCAGGCCGAGCTCCAGGCCGTCAGTTCGCACGCGGCCGATATTCTCCGAAACGAAAGTGGTCGGATCGAACGTGATGAGATCGTGATAGTGGCTGCTGAAGTAAGTTAGAGAGAGCAGTCCATTTGTTGCGATCGGCGCGTCGTATCCCGCTTCGAAGCTGCGGTTACGCTCGGCTTTCAAATTCGCATTTCCGAAAAACGGGTAGTACAACTCGCCGAGCGACGGCGCTCGAAAACCTTCGCCGTACGCGAGTCGAAATTTGCGGCCGTTCGCAATCCAGGCGGCCGCCAGGCGAGGGGACGTTTGCGAGCCGAACGTGCTGAAGCGATCGTTACGTATGCCGGCGCTCAGCTCGAGACGTGATCTTCCGAACGCATGTGCATAACGGTCTTCCACGAAAAGCGCGCGATCGGTGCGTCGGCGATCGGCGAAATTCGGTCCGAAGTTCGTCGTGTCCGTGACGGTCTGCCGCTCGTATTCGCCTCCTCCGACGATCGTGCCGGCGAGTGTCACGCCGCTGCGCATCGTGAGCCGGGCACGCCGCGAACGCGAATCGGTTCGCGTGAACGTCGTGAACGGATCCTCGGGATCGCGGAAGTTATCGCGCCGCTTGCCTTCCGAGAGCGTCAGATCGATGCCCTTGAACGTCAGCGGCATCGCGACCTGCGATTCGGTTCCGTCCTGCCGTCGCTGCAGGCTGGGCACGAGACGTGTCGCGTCGGCATTCGTGTTGAACGGGATGCCGAGGTCGTACGACGTCCGTCGCGCCTCGACTCCGATGGAAAACGCGGCCAGCGGCGACCACTTCGCGAGAACGCTGGCGGTGTTCTGATGGAAATCGTCATTCGGACTGAAGCCGTCGTCCTGACGATGCTCTGCCGCGCCACTCAGCAGCAGCGAGCCTCCGACCCACGCACCGTCGACGGCGCCATTGCGCAGTCCGTGCGATCCGCTCTGCACTTCGGCGCGCAAGTGACTCGCGCGGGGAGTCGTAAGAACATTGATGACCCCGGCCATCGCCTCCGATCCGTACAGCGCCGAAAACGGACCGCGAACGACTTCGATCTGTTCGATGCTCGCGGTTGAGAAGCGGCCCCAGTCATAGCCGGAAAAATATGGGTTGTTGATCTCGATCCCGTTCCACAGAACGAGCGTTTGTGTGGACGCGGAGCCGCGCGCGAAGAGCGACGTCGCCTTGCCCGGCGAGCCGGTGCGTTCGAGCGTCAGTCCCGGCACTTCGCGCAGAACGTCCGCGACGTCGCGGGCGGTGCGCTCGTCAATCTGCTTCCTTGTGATGACGGTGACCGCAGCGGGCGTCGACTCGATCGTTTCCGGCAATTCCGACGCGGTGACAACGATGGTTTGATTGAGCTGTTGCTGCGCGGTGAGAAAAAGAAGAGCGGCCAGAAGTTTCACGACTTCCCTCCGAAGTGGGTGAAAAAAGATTGCGTTCGAAACGGCCGGTCTCCTGGCTTCCGGGTCGTCCTCCTCACGCCTCCCTTCCCGCTTTCGCAGTGGGCGCTACAAGCGCAGCGTGATTCGTCTCCGGTTCACAGTGGCGGGGGCCGCGCCGGCATTTCACCGGCTTCCCGAGCACCGTTTTCGAACTAATTGTTAAAGAGCTGCGTGAATTCTATACGAGTGGACGGTTCCCGGTGGCCGGTTCTCTGTTCCCGGCCACCGGCCACCGGCCACTCCTACGGTCTATAGGCGTCGGGCGCCAGGCGTCAGCCCCTCCCGACGCCTGAGGCTGGACGCCTGACGTCTGATCACGGTCTCCGCTTGAACTTTTCGTAAAGCAGCGTGTGATACGAGTCGAGCGGAATGTCTTCGCCGCCGATGAACAGCCGCCTCACGTTCGTCACGATCTCCAGCGGATCGCCGTCGGTGACGATCACGTTCGCGATCTTGCCGACTTCCAGCGAGCCGATGCGATCGGCGACGCCGAAGATCTCGGCTGGAAAAATCGTGATCGACTCGAGTGCGACATCTCTCGGCAATCCGAATGCCGCGCACATTGCGGCGTGATAAGGCAGATTCCGCGCGTTGTGCGCGTCCGAGGATTGGATCGAAAAGCGTATGCCATTATCGTATAGAGTTTTGGCGTTGGTGAAGATCAGATCATACGGATCGTCTTCACGCGGTGGCAGAGCGAGGATGGGACCGAGGATCACGGGGATGTTCCTGGACTTGAGGTCGGGGATCACCTGCGCGACATCGGCGGCATCCGCGAGGATCATCTTCAGCTTGAACTCGTCCGCAAACTTGATTGCCGCTTTGATGTCGCGCGCGAGACTCGCGTGCATGACCACCGGCTCGCGGCCTTCGACCACCGGCACCAGCGCGTCGAGCATGACGTCGCGATCGAAACGGCGGACGCTCGCGTCTTTCGAGCGCGCCGCGGACGCCTTCGCGTAAGCCTGCGCATCGCGAAGGATGTCGCGGATCTTGTCGATCTGGCTGGTGTAATTCTTCTTCGCTTCTTTCTCGGCTTCCTCGTCCTGCGGCGTCTCATCGAACGCCGCGCTGCGCAGCCGCGGGAAGTGGATGTGCATCGCGAGCGGCGCCTTGAGCACCATTTCCTGCGGCGTCCAGCCGGAGAGCTGGATCAGCGCCGACTGTCCCGAGATGACGCCGCCGTCAGGTTCCACGACGACCGTCGTAACCCCGTTGACTCGCGTCACCGGAATGACGTTGCTGTGCGGATTGATGGCGACATCGGCGCGCGCATTCGGATTGAGTTCGCCGAGCTCCGTCACATCGTTCGTCCCGGCCACCGAGCTCACCTCGGTCAGTCCGACCTGTGAACCGGAGTCGATGAGTCCCGGATAAACGGACAGTCCCGTCCCATCGATGGTGACCGCGCCGGCAGGAATCGCGGCATTCGTTCCGATGGCGGTGATCAGTCCGTTCGCGAAAACGATCGTGCCGTTGACGATCGGCGGCGATGTCACCGGATAAATCGTGGCATTGCGAATCGCGACCGTCGGTTTTTTGCCGGTGTTGTTGAGGATGACCGATTGCGCGAAGAGCGGCGCGCAGACGAAAGCGAGAAGGAAAAGGCGCTTAGTCATTGCTGGCCTCCGGCTTCTTGTCCTTCTTGTTTTTCGCTTCGTCATCCGCTTCCTTCTTCAGACGATCGGCTTTTTCCTTCGCGTGTTCTTTTCGCATCTGCAGGTCGCGCTCGCGATCGAAGACCACCTGCCCTTCGATGAACGTGGTATCGACGCGCGAGTAGGTCGAGAACGGATGGCCGTTGAAGATGACGAGATCGGCATCCTTGCCGACGTCGATCGATCCGATGCGTTTGTCCAGTCGAAGCTGCGTCGCGGGATTCAGCGTGCAGAGCTTGAGCGCTTCCTCTTCCGTCAGACCGCCGTACTTGATCGCTTTTGCAGCGTCGAGATTGAGACGCCGCGCGAGCTCGTCGGAGTCGGAATTGACGGAAGTGAGAACGCCGGCCCGCTCCATCAGCGCCACGTTGTACGGAATCGCGTCGTAGGCCTCGGCCTTGTAGCCCCACCAATCGATGAACGTGCCGGCCCCGACGCCATGCGCCGCGATTTCTCTGGAGACTTTGTAGCCCTCGAGCACGTGCTGCAGCTCGCGGATTTTGAATCCCAGCTCGTCGCTGAGGTTGAGGAGCATGAGGATTTCGTCGGCGCGGTAGCAGTGCGAGTGCACGTCGACATTTCCCTTGAGAATGTCGGCCATCTCCTCCATCAATAGATCGCGCCGCGGCGGGATCGGATTCTCGCCGCGCTTTTTGCGCGCGTCGTAGTCGTCCCATTTCGCCATGTAGTCTTTCGCGTCGAGAAATGACTTGCGGATCACTTCCTCGACGCCCATGCGCGTCGACGGATACTGCAGCGGGATTCCTGGAGGCGGACGGAAGTTCGAGCTCTTCGGATTCTCGCCGAGGGCGAACTTGATCGTGCGCGGTGCGTCTTCGACGATCCACTCCGAGGCCGGCCGTCCCCATTTCCATTTCGCGATCTGACTCTGTCCGCCGATCGAATTCGCGGAGCCGTGCAGCATCAGAGCGGTCGTCGTTCCGCCTGCGAGCTCGCGATACGCGTCGATGTCTTCGTTGTTGATGACGTCGCGTATGCGGACCATTCCGGTGTTCGCAAGAGAAATCTCGTTGACGCTGCCTTCGATCGCGGTGTGGCTGTGCGTGTCGACGATGCCCGGCATTACGAACTTGCCGGCACCGTTGATGATCTGCGCGTCGGCGGGGGCAGTGATCTGGTCGCTGGGACCGACGGCCGCGATCTTCGTACCGCGAATCAGGACGGATCCGTGCTCGATCTTGCCGTGCGAGACGGTCAGGATCGTGGCGTCGCGAATCAGAATCGTGTTTTCGGCAGCAGCTGCAGAAGCAATAAAAACAGCAGCAATAATCGTGAGCGTTTTCATCGTGATTTGCTCCCGCTGAACGGCAGCGTTCCGAGCTGCGTACTGACCGTTCCGTCCATCGTCGTGTCGTGCAATGTTCCGTGGAAAACCCAATCCCCGGTTTCGTCAGGCCGTCCCTTGACCGGGATCGTGAACTCCACCGTCGATCCGTCGAGCGTGCCGTTGCGGATTTCGCCCGAGCCGCGGTCGCCGGAGAAGCTGCCGGTGAGATGGCCGCTCTCGAGATGCAACGTCGCGATGATGCTGGCGTCGCCCTGCGGCGTCTTCACGTTCAGGTTCCACGTGCCTTCGACAGGCGATGTGGCTTCGCCCGCCGCTGTTCGCCGCGCCTTCTCCTCTTCGGTCGGCAGCTTCGATTCGCGTCCGTCGATGTAGACGCGCTTCACTTTCGCGTCTTTGTCGAAGATGGCCTTGTCGGTCACCACGACGTTCGCGATTTTTCCTTTTTCGAGAGAGCCGAGCTGCCGGTCGATGCCGAGGATGCGGGCGGGTGAGATGGTCACGGCGCGGAGGGCGTCGTCCGCGGATAGCCCGTTGTCGATCGCTTTTCGAATTCCAGGAATGAAGTCGCTCGTTTTTCCGGCGCCGCTCACCAGCGCGAACTGCACGCCGCTCTTCACGAGCACCGACGGCGTGGTCGGCGCGAGCTGGCGGTCGCGGATGATGCGCAGCGGCTGCTCATCGCGATCGTCTTTGTTAGCCGGAGCGACCGGCCACTTCACGGAGACAAAAACAGGAACGTTCGCGGACCTCAACTCCTCCGCCATGCGATAACCCTGGCGCGCGCCGGAGAGGATGTAGCGGACGTTGAACTCGCGCGCGATCGCTTCGGCGCGACGCATCATCGATTCGGTGTCGGCGACGAAGACTACCGGCACTTCTTTTCGCATCACAGGCGCGAGTGCCTGCAGCCATGCGTTGTCTTCCGGACGGCGATAGCCGCTGGGAGTGCGGTCGTAAATCGCGCGCGCCGCCGAGTATTGCTGCGCGTCGAGAAACGTCTGCTTGATGTACGCGACGACACCCATCAGCGAGTCGGGGAACGTCCATGCCGGCCGCGGGTTGAATGCAATCTGCTGCGCGGCCGGATCGCGAACGATCAGCGATGCTGTTTCGCCGCCGCCGACATTCAATACGACCGACTGTCCATTGAAGATGCCGTACGCCGGCGCCGCCATGATAGTGGTGACGCCAGTCGCCCGTTTCGCTTCGGCGTCATCGTCGGTCAGCTTGATCTCGCGCGCGCCGATGTACGCGGGAGAAGTGTCGGGAAGGGCGGGCGGCGGGGGTTGCGCGGGTCTTCCCCCGGGTACGCGGCCACGGCGTGGCGGCGCTGCCGAAGGAAATCCGAGCGATGTCTGCGCGTCGATCAGGCCCGGGTAAACGTGGCCGCCCTTGACGTCGATGGTGGTCGCATCGGCTGGAATCGAAAGATTCGCGCCGACCGCTTCAATCAATCCGTCACGAATGATGACGACGCCGTTGGGGATGTCGGGACCGCTCGCCGGATGCACTGTTCCGCCGGTGATTGCGAAGACGCCGGGGGCATCGGCGAACGCGGGAACTGCAAGCAGGAAAACGATTAAGCAGACGCAACGTCCTCGTGACATTCGACCTCCGCGGCGCGAAATCATACTGTGGTAACCTCGATTTAGCTCCATGGTCCTGTTCAATTACGCGACGAAAGAGATCACCGCGAAGATCGTGTATTACGGGCCTGGTCTGTGCGGCAAGACGACGAATCTGCAGTTCATTTACGAGTCGCTTCCGTCCAATCACAAAAGCAAAATGCTGTCGCTGTCGACGAAAACCGACCGCACCCTTTTCTTCGATTTCCTCCCCCTCGACCTCGGAAAAATTCGCGGGATGCGCACGAAGCTGCAGCTCTACACCGTGCCGGGGCAGGTCTATTACAACTCGACGCGCCAGCTCGTCCTGAAGGGCGCCGACGGGGTCGTGTTCGTGGCCGACAGTCAGGAATCGGCGATCGACGCGAATCTCGAATCGATTCAAAACCTGGAAGACAATCTCAAACGGCAGGGAACGAAGATTCGCGACATGCCGCTGGCGATTCAATTCAACAAGCGCGATCTGCCGAACGCGCTGCCGCTGGAGAAGCTCAATCGCGAGTTGAACAAATTCGACGCACCGCATTTCGAATCGGTGGCCACCACCGGAGTCGGCGTCGAGGAAACTCTCAACGGCGTCACCCAGCTCGTCCTCGGCAACCTCGTGAAAAAGTACGGACTCGAAGGCACCGAGCCGCTCGAGCGCGAAGTGCAGCTCCTCAATCCGCCCGGCGACGAGCCGGCGCGGACCGATACTTTGTGGGACGACGAGGATCCGACGCTGCCGCTGGGCAGCAGGCAGATGGCGTCGATCGAGATCCCGCTTCCCGACGAGGTCATGAGCTCTCTGCCTGAAATCGGCAGCGGTGTCGCGGTCGCGGAAGACGATCGCGCAGTCGAGGGGATCGTGCGCGAGATCACCGTCCCGCTGACGCTGAGCGTCGCGGAGATTCGCCGGAGCCGCAAGCTTCGGCTGAAGATCACGCTCGACGTGACGATCGATTAGAAATTCAGTAGCGAGGTCTCGCGGTTACGCGGTCTCGGGGTCAACAAGCTGCGAGACCTCGTAACCTCGCAACCGCGCAAGCTCGAAGCGGAGGAGTGGCCGAGTGGTTTAAGGCAGCGGTCTTGAAAACCGCCGTACCGGGTGACCGGTACCGTGGGTTCGAATCCCACCTCCTCCGCCAAAAAAAAAGAATGTGAATGTGTGGAATTGACATTCAACATTCAACCTTTAACATTCCACTCGCACGCAACACCCCGTCGGAGAGATGGGTGAGTGGCTTAAACCAGCGGTTTGCTAAACCGCCGTAGGGACTAAAAGCTCTACCGAGGGTTCGAATCCCTCTCTCTCCGCCAGATCCCTCCTGTTTCTCTCGGTTTTCCCTCTCAATGGGCACATTTCGTGAAGCGCTACTGGGTGCCTCGCACCAGAGGCGCAGTGCCGCAGTAACCAATTTTTGTTCAAGGAGAATGAGGAACATGGCTAATACAAGCAAGCGCGGTTTTGCGTCGATGGATCCGGGCAAGCAGCGTGAGATAGCGAGCAAGGGCGGCCGGGCGGCGCACGCCAAGGGAACCGCTCACGAATTTACTTCCGATGAAGCGCGGGTTGCAGGCCGGAAAGGCGGAGAGGCCGTCAGCCGCGATCGTGCTCACATGTCGGCAATCGGCCGCGAAGGAGGCCACAGCCGCGGACGTACGCGACAGCAGCCTTCCCAGGAGAACATCAACTCCGGCGCGGTGATCGACAACGAGCGGGCGAGCTTCGGCCTCGAACGGGCAAACGACCGGGGCGCGGAGGCGAGCGGATCGAACCAGCGCAACGAGCGCGAGCCGAATCGGAACGAGAACGCTTCGTATCCCAATCGCTGACAGCCTTTACATCGGCCCTGATTGCCAGTCCTCCTCGTAGTAGCATTCGCGACTGAGCTACGAAGGAGGACTGCAATTTTGATCAGACTCGTTTCCATGGCGCTGACGATCGTGTGTTTCGCCTGCGCCCCCGCCAACAAAGAAGCTTCCGCCACACAGAACGACACCTCCGTGACCGCCACCAGCAGTGCGGAGACCTCCGCACCGCCGGCCGCTAACCCCGAGCCGGCCACTAAAGCGAAGGAGAATCGACCGATGACCGACTACAAAAACAAGGTGGCGGAGCTGCATACGACCGCCGGCGAGATCGATATCCGTTTTTTTCCTGATGTCGCCCCGAACCATGTCAAGAATTTCATCGACCTCGCCCAGCAGGGCTTCTACAACGGAACAAAATTCCACCGCGTCATTCCTGGCTTCATGGTCCAGGGTGGCGATCCGAATACCAAGACCGCAGACACGTCATCGTGGGGGGTCGGCGGCTCGGGCAAGAATGTCTCGGCGGAGTTCAGCCCGATCAGCCATAAGCGCGGCATCGTCTCGATGGCGCGCGCGCAGGACCCGAACAGCGCCTCGTCGCAGTTCTTCATCGTGGTCAAAGACTCCACCTTCCTCGACCGGCAGTACACCGTGTTCGGTCAGGTCACCAAGGGGATGGATGTCGCGGACAAGATCGTCGGCGCTCAGCGCGACGCGAACGATCGGCCGAACAATCCCACGACGATCACCAAGATCGTGATCCGCGACGCGAAGGCGGACGAGAAGGGACCTACGCCGAAGTGACGCGCGAATGACCCCATCAGCACTCCCCGACGAAGCAGCGGCATTTCTGCGGGAGTGCTGTGGCGACCAATGGTCGGTCGAGCCGCTCCCCGGCGACGCCTCGGTTCGCCGTTATTTCCGCATCCGGCTGCCGGACGGCTCGAGCCGGATGCTTGCGTACTATCCGAGTGAGGTCCGCACGCAGCTTCGGCAGTTTCTCGACGCGTACAATGCCGTCCTCGAGCATGGCCGCATCCCGAAGCTCCTGCATCATTCGGAAGCCGCAGTGCTGCAGTTCGACGTCGGGGACGAGACGCTGTTCGATCTTCTCCATCGCGACCGCGACCGAGGCGTGCTTCTGTATCGCGAGGCCATCAACGCGCTCGTGACGTTCCAGCGGGCGGGTGCGGTGGCGGTCAATCCGCCATTCTCGTCCGATTTTTTCTTCAACGAGCTGGAAATGACGCGCCGGTTCTACGTCGAGAAGTTGATGGGAAAAGGCGAGGTCGAAAGCCGAAGCCTCATTCCGGTGTTCCGCCGGCTCACCGACAAATTGCAGCGACATCCATACGTTCTTTGTCACCGTGATTACCATGGACAGAATATACATATACTAAATAATCAGCTTTTTATAATCGATTACCAGGATTTGAGAATGGGTCCTGATACGTACGATACGGCCTCTCTCCTGCGCGATCGTGGCGTGGCCCGGATTCTCGGCGACGCGACCGAGTTGGAGCTCGTCGACTATTACGCCGGCAAGGTTTCCGGCAGTCCGCTGCGGACGCGCTATTTCGAGACGCTTCTGCAGCGCTCGATCAAGATCATCGGCACGTTTTCGCGTCAGCCGATCGAGCGCGGCCGGCTGCACTACCTCGAGTTCATCCCACCGACCCTCGAAAGCGTGGAACGCTGCCTGCGCGAGTTGCCGGAATTCGAGGAGCTGACGCGGCTCTTTCCTCTGCGGTTCTCACTCGATGCGGCGCAGCGGCGCGTGAAAGGAATCATTGATGGCTCAGCACAAGATCACGCTGCTTCCCGGTGACGGCATCGGACCCGAGGTCACCGCGTCGGTGGTGGCGATCATCGAGTGTGCCGGCGTCGATGTCGAATGGGAAAGCTACTTCGTCGGAGCCGAGGCCGTGTCGCGATACGGAGATCCGCTGCCGAAGGACGTTCTCGACTCGATCCTGCGCAACAAAGTCGCGATGAAGGGACCGGTCACGACGCCGATCAGCACCGGCTTCACCTCGATCAATGTCCGATTGCGAAAAACGCTCGATCTCTACGCGAATCTGCGGCCGGTGAAGTCGATGCCGAACATCATCACGCGGTTCGAGAATGTCGATCTGATCGTCGTGCGCGAGAACACCGAGGATTTGTACAGCGGTCTGGAGCATGAGGTCGTGCCGGGAGTGGTCGAGTCGCTGAAAATCATCACGGAGAAAGCGTCGACGCGGATCGCGAAGTTCGCCTTCGAATACGCTCGGCTGCACAACCGCAAGAGAGTGACCGCCGTGCACAAGGCCAACATCATGAAGATGTCCGACGGCCTTTTTCTGCAGTGTTTTCGCAATGTCGCGGAGCACTATCCGAACATTCAGGCTGATGACCGGATCGTCGACAACCTCTGCATGCAACTGGTCATCGATCCGAATCAGTTCGACATCCTCCTGCTCGAGAATCTGTACGGCGACATCGTCTCGGATCTGGCGGCCGGGCTGGTCGGGGGGCTGGGTGTGGTGGCGGGGGCGAACATCGGCGAGAACGGCGCTGTGTTCGAGGCGGTGCACGGCAGCGCGCCTGACATTGCCGGTCAAAACAAGGCGAATCCGCTCGCGCTGCTGCAATCGGCCGTGCTGATGCTGCAGCACATCGGCGAGTTGGACGCCGCGCGGCGCGTCCAAACCGCCATCGCAAAAGTGCTCGCCTCGGGACCCGAGCACCGGACCCGCGACATCGGCGGCCGCGCGAGCACGACCGACTTCACGGCTGCGATGTGTGAGACATTGCGGCGAGGAACGCGAGCGGAGGATTGACGTAGCGCGGTATCTTGGTCTCGCCGTCTCGGAGTGCGTCACGCCGCGAAACCACGCGACCTCGAGACCGCGGAACCGCATGGACAAGCCCGACTTCAAAACGCACTTCCTCGAGGGAATTCACCATTTCAACTCCCGCAAGTTCTGGGAGGCGCATGAGGCCTGGGAAACGCTGTGGCTGGTGGCGGAGTCGGACCTCGAACAATTCTTGCAGGGGCTGATTCAGGTGGCGGCGGCATATCACCATGTTCAACGTGGCACTTATCGCGGTGCTCCACGATTATTCGCAGCAGGACTCAGGCGTCTGGACGCCTTCCCTTTGATCCATTGCGGGCTGGATCGCACTGAAGCTGACGGCGCCGCGCGCCGGCATCAGGCCTGGCTCGAGGCGGGCGCGCAGGAGCCGCTGGACTCGGAGCAGTACCCGAAGTTGCGCGTTTCCGACGAGGCCGCAGTTGCACCGAACACGTTGCAGTGGTGACGGCGAGGCGAATCCAATACAATTTCCTTACTCATCCGATTCCGACAAATTGGCGTGTTGGGGGGAACCCAAATGCAGGATATCGATCAACGGGACCGGGAGCTGTTGGGAGCTCTGCAGGGCGAGATTCCTCTCATCTCCACTCCCTTCGCAGTCCTCGGCCAACTCATCGACATGTCGGAGAAAGAAGTCATCAAGCGCACGGAGCGCTTGAAGCGTGAGGGCGCAGTCCGTCAGCTCTCCGCGCAATTCGACGCTCACGCCCTCGGATATCGATCGTGTCTCGTCGCGGCGAAAGTCAATCCCGACCACATCGAGCAGGCAGCTCTGACGATCAACGCCCATCCCGGAGTCACCCAGAATTACCGCCGCAACAACGATTTCAATCTATGGTTCACGATCGCCGCTTCTCCGAACTCGCAGCTCGGACTCGAGAAGACGGTTCAGACCCTGGGTGAAGAGGCGGAGTGCGATGTGGTCCGCGCCCTGCCTACCCTCAAACTGTTCAAAACAGAAGAAATCCACGCCGAGGAGAGTGGCGGCGATACGAAATACACGCCGTTGACGCCGCTCGAAATCGAATGCGTCCGGCTGCTGCAGCGCGACCTGCCGCTGCAGCCGCGACCCTTCGATGTGCTCGCGAAAAACACCGGCGTGGCAGCCGATGAATTGTTATCCACTGCGCGCGCGCTGCAGAAGCGCGGTCAGATCCGCCGCTTCGGCGCAATCGTGCAATCGCGCAAGCCGGGATTTTCCGCGAGCGCGATGGGCGTCTGGATTGTTCCGCAGGCGGACGTCGACGAGATCGGCGCGCGCATGTCACAGAATCGCGCAGTCTCGCATTGCTATCTCCGTCCGGTTTACGAGGACTGGCCGTACAACGTCTACACGATCGTGCATGGGCGCTCGGTCGACGAGTGCGAATCGATCATCAACGACATCGCGACCGATACCGGCATCCGCGACAAGCAGGCGCTGTATCCGACCAAGGAGTACAAGAAAGCGCGGATCATGCTCTTCTCGACGGAAGCCGAGGAGTGGGAAGCGGCCCACGGCGCACAGCGCGCGGCGACTGCCGCGTCGTAACTACCGGATGTTCTCGGGATAGATCGCGACCTTGCTGTTTGCGCGTAGCTCGTTCGTCAGCTTGCTGACCGTCTGCAGCACTTCCGCAGCGTTCTGATTCATCAGGAATTCGCGGATCGACGGCTTGGCCTCGTTGAATGACTCGATGCCGGCCGGCTGTTTCGCGTCGACCAGGATGAGGTGATAGCCGAACTTCGACTCGACGATTCCGCTGAGGATTCCCGGTTTGAGGGTCCAGGCCGCCGCTTCGAAATCGGGATCGAGTTGACCTTTGATCAGCCATCCGAGATCACCGCCGTTTTCGCCGGAGGCATCTTCGGAATATTGACGTGCGAGTTGTTTGAATTGATTGATGCGGAGCTGCTCGGCGGCCTTGGGATCTTTGACGGTACGGGTCACGAAGTTACTTTCGTGGAGTTGTGCCGCCAGCGCCTTGATCTTCTCGAGTGCCTGCTCCTTTGATTTGGCATTCGGACCGGTTTGCGTCGCAGTGATCACGATGTGGCGGACATGGACCCGCTCCGGCGTCGCAAATTCGTCAGGATGCTGGTCGTAGTACTGGCGTGCCGCTGCGTCTTTGAGCACGCTCGTCGAGACGACGTCGCGAATGTAGCGATCGAAAATCGTCGCTTCCCTGGCCGCCTCGATATCGGCCTGCACGTCCGGCCGTTTGTCGAATCCGATTTTGAGGGCTTCCTGGATCAGCAGGCGTTTCTTGATGTAGTTGTCGAGAAACGCCGTCTTGCCGCCGGCCTTTTCGTACTGCTGCCGCATCTGCGCCCCCATTCGGGCGTACATGTAATCGAGTTTCGGCGCCGTGATCGTCTCGCCGTTCACGACGGCGACGACTTTGGGCGCTTCGCTCTGCTGCGGGACGGCTGGAATCGCAAGGAGGAAGATGAAGCCGGAAAGAAATTTTCGCATCATGACGCTGCTGACCAACATGGCTCGGACAACACGCATTCCTACAGCGCGTAGAGTCTCCTTCCGCTTCGATTCCGGCTGTCAAGAAGAATCTTCGTTTTTCCGCAGCGGCGGAAAAGTTCTGCTAATCTGAGATGACTCCCCGAGTAGTCGCTGCGGAAAAAGTGTGGAGGGGTTGTGCGTATCGCGGCCGACGAGAAAACCGTACGTAGAATGCGCGCCATCATTCAATGACTGCGGTCCAACTCGATACGGTTTTGGATCGACCACTACCGCAAAATCCAGACGCGGAGCGAGCGGTACTCGGATCGATCCTGATCAATAACAACGCGTTTTATCGCGTGGTCGGGGTGGTCGACACCGAAGACTTCTTCAAAGACTCGCATCGCTCGATCTTCGCGACCATGCGCACGCTCGCGGAGCAGAGCCGCGAGATCGACATGCTGACGCTGAAGGACGAGCTGTCAAAGCGCGCGCAGCTCGAAACGGTCGGCGGCGCGGCCTACATCTCCTCCCTGGCCGACGGAATCCCCGACGTCGCGAACGTCGAGCGCTACGCGAAGATCGTCAAAGAGAAATCGATGCTGCGCCGGCTGATCGTGATGGGCAACTCCGTCATGCGGGCGGCCTTCGACGCGCCGAACGAGCCGGCGGAAGTCCTCAACATCGCCGAGCAGACGCTCTACAAGATCGCCGAGGGGAGCATCGACAAGGGATTCGTGCAGCTCGACCGCATTACGCGCAAGAACATGGAGGCGATCGAAGCGCTGCAGCACGCCGGAAAATTGATCACCGGCATTCCGACCGGCTACGACCGCTTCGACGAATTCACTTCCGGATTTCAAAACCAGGATCTGATCATTCTGGCCGCCCGCCCGTCGATGGGAAAAACCAGCTTCATGATGAACATTGCCGAGGCGATTGCGATCCCGACACGGGAAGGCGGGCCGCGGGCACCATCGCAGCGGCTGTACTCCGTCGGCGTCTTCTCGCTGGAAATGTCGAAGGAGCAGATCGGACTCCGCATGCTCTCTTCGGAGTCGGGCGTCTCGAATCATCTGATTCGCGCGGGAATGCTCAGCGAAAGAAACTGGCGCGATCTCGCCGAGGCTTCGACGCGGCTCGCGAAGGCGAAGATCTACGTCGACGACACTCCCGGCATTGACGTGATGGAGCTTCGCGCGAAGGCCCGGCGTCTCAAGATGGAAGTCGGCCTCGACATGGTGATGGTCGACTACCTCCAACTGATGGCCGTGAAGGGAAGAATCGAATCGCGCAACCAGGAAATATCGCAGATCTCGCGCGGACTGAAAGCGGTGGCGAAAGAGCTCAACCTTCCGCTGATTTCGCTGTCACAGCTATCACGCCGTCCGGAGCAGCGCACCGGCGATCATCGCCCGCAGCTTTCCGATCTTCGTGAATCGGGCTCCATCGAGCAGGACGCCGATCTGGTCGCATTCATCTACCGCGACGAGGTCTATAACAAGGACACCGAGGAAAAAGGCATCGCGGAAATCATCATCGCGAAGCAGCGCAACGGTCCAATCGGTGATTTCAAACTCGTCTTTCGAAACGACATCACAAAGTTTTTTAACTACGAACCCAGCCCCGACTTCGTCCCGGAATGACAGGAGACCCCATGAGAGAACGCGTGATCGTCAGTCAGCCTGAAATCCTCGTGTACTCCAACGCCCAGGGTGAGATCGTCCTCGAGCAGGGCGAGGAGGCCAACTCGATTCGAATTCCATACGACAAGATCCATCAGCTGACGCTGTGGATGCGCCGGATCGCCGCAGAATTCGAAGGCATCCCCATTCCCGAGTAGCATGTCCGAACAGCTATTCCAGATCGTCTGCGCCCTCTGCTCGTGTGAGTTCGTCTGCGCAAAGCTCGAGGAAGACGAGCTCCTCTGTACGAACTGCGGACATTCGCTCGACGATGACCATAGCGGCAATTTGATCGAGCAGGCAGAAGTTATTTGAAATAACAGTCGCGGCCGCCCCGTTCTCCAACTTCTCAAGCCCCGGGGAACGCACGAAGTTGGAGGTAGTCACCATCGCCCGCAAGAGAGTCCTGGTGGCCGAAAGCGATGACATCGTCCTCGCTCTCGTTTCTCACATCCTCAACAGGCAAGGCTACTTAGTCGATGTCGCCGGAACAGCGGCAGAGGCTGAATCCCGCCTCGCCGCCCACATGCCGGACGCCGCTCTTCTCGACGTGAAGCTCCCTGGCGGAGGCGCCGATTGGATGCGCCGATGCATTCCGGACGGCGAGCGTCGCCTCATTATCCTGACTTCCGGGCCGTTCGAATACGACGTCCCCGCCGCTGCGATTCTTCGGAAACCGATTGAATTCGGTGTTCTCGTTGAGGCTGTCGCAGCCTGCGTGAAATCTATGGATTGAAGACGGGCGGTGACAACTGCGCTCGGCAGTATCCTATCTTGTGATGAAACGCCTGACGCCCCTTCTCGTCCTCGTTCTCCTCACTGCACCCGCCGATGCGTCGGTCCTCCGCATCCGCGTCAACGACATGATTCATCCGATCAGCGATGAATACATCGGACGCGGCCTGGAGAGCGCGGCGAAGGCAAATGATGCGGCCGTCGTCATCGAACTGACCACGCCCGGCGGATTGATCGATTCGACGCGATCGATCGTCGAGAAGATGATGACCTCGCGCGTCCCGGTGATCGTGTACGTTTCGCCCACCGGCAGCCGCGCTGCATCGGCCGGATTTTTCATCCTCGAAGCGGCAGATATTTCGGCGATGGCTCCGGGCACCAACACCGGCGCCGCACATCCCGTCCTCCTCGGCGAAAAGATGGACGACGTGATGAAGACGAAGATGGAGAACGACGCGGCCGCATTCATGCGCACGATCGCTTCGCGCCGTGGACGCAACGTCGCAGTGGCCGAAAGCGCGGTGCGGCAATCGAAATCGTTCACCGAAGACGAAGCGCTGCAGCAGAAACTCATTGATTACGTCGCGCCAAATCTCAATTCGCTCTTGCGCGCGGTGGAGGGACGGACGATTCGTCGCTATGACGGAACAGCGATCAAGCTGCACGTCGCGGGACAGGCGATCCGCGACTACGACATGTCCGTGAAAGAGCGGCTCCTCTCGGTGTTGATGGATCCGAACATCGCGTTCCTGCTGTTCGCCCTCGGGGCGCTCGCGATTTTCGCGGAGCTGAACCATCCCGGCGCAGTGTTGCCCGGCGTCGTCGGCGTCATCGCAATCCTCCTGGCGCTGTTCGCGCTCAATCTTCTGCCGACGCGTTACGCTGCGCTGTCATTGCTCATCGCAGCCTTCGTCTTGTTCGCCCTCG
Source organism: Acidobacteriota bacterium (assembly GCA_030948915.1). Taxonomy (GTDB): domain Bacteria; phylum Acidobacteriota; class Thermoanaerobaculia; order Gp7-AA8; family Gp7-AA8; genus Gp7-AA10. The sequence continues at coordinate 396 of JALYZI010000255.1, read as the reverse complement.
AGGCCAAATACGCGACACATGGCGTCCTCGGCATCGGCGGCGTGATCTGCATGATCTTCGGCGCGCTCTTTCTCGTCGACGGCCCGATCCCAGAAATGCGGGTGCATCTCTTCACCGCGCTCATAATCAGCGTGCCGATCGGATTGATCACCGTGTTTCTGATGACCCTCGTGATGCGGGCACGACGCACCAGAGTGACCACGGGACGCGAAGGGATGATCGGCGAGATCGGTGTCGCGCGAACGCAACTCGAACCGTCCGGCAAGGTGTTCGTGCACGGCGAACTTTGGAACGCCGTCGCGCGAACGACCGTCGCCCCAGGCGCGCGCGTGCGAGTGAGCGCCGTGGATGGATTGCAGTTGATCGTCGAGCCGGAGTAATCAGGCGTCGGGCGTC
>JALYZI010000239.1 GCA_030948915.1 Acidobacteriota bacterium | reverse complement strand
GCTTGCAGCGCTGGCAGCAGGGTTATCAACTGCGTGAACTGATCCGCGAGTGGGGACACCTGCAGATGTCTTTCAACGACGAGCTAGAGCGCTACGCAGCCGCCCATCCATCTCTCGAGCCGAATGTGATGCCCACGGCCCGTCGGGCGTGGACCAGGTTATGTGCTGACGGCATCACCGACAGTGCGACGCAGTATTGGCGTCTCCACCAAACGGAATCAGCCGGGCATGTGAATGAACTCCAGCAGGCGCTATCCGCCCTTCAGAGCATTGAGCATTCGCGAGCCGAGGCGTGGCGGACGGCTGCGCACGATTTGCGCGGCAGTGTCACGGTCGTAAAGGGTGCGACCACGCTGCTCAACGAGCGCGACGCAACACAGCCCGAGTCGGAACGCGTCGAAGCCGCAGAGATGCTGCGCACGAGTGTCTCTTCGCTCAACGACATGCTGAACGACCTGCTCAGTCTGGCCCGACTCGATGCCGGCCATGAGCAACGCGAGATCAGCACCTTCGACGCCGCCATCCTGCTGCGCGATTTCTGCACCGCATCGCAAACGGTGGCCACGGACCGCGGCCTGTTTCTGAAGATGGACGGCCCGAGCTCGCTGCCGGTCGAGGGCGACAAGACCAAAGTGGTGCGCATCCTTCAGAATCTGTTGCTCAATGCCGTGAAGTACACGCAGCGCGGCGGTGTGTCCGTCACATGGGGTCCCGACAAGACGCGCGATACCGACCGGTGGACTTTCTCGATACAGGACACCGGTCCGGGGATCGACGAAGCGATCGCCGCGCCGCTCGCGCAGGAACTCCACAACGCCACCGAGGCGGCCAATGACGCGCGCGCGGCCAGCACAGACCGCCGACAAGATATCCCTCCTGCCACCACACTTCCCTCTGCGTCGGAGGCCTTGCCACAAAGCCAGCAGCCGGGAGAGGGCGTCGGTCTGTCGATCGTCAAGCGACTCTGTGAGCTGCTGGATGCCGGCCTCGAATTGGCGACGAAACCTGGCCAGGGTTCGACCTTTCGCGTGATCCTGCCGCGTAGTTACAACGTCGTCCCGGCCGCCTGAATCCTGTACGCTTCCGAGACAGTGCCAGGAGCCTTCGACAACGTCGTCGACGCGAACGTCCATCAAGCGCTGCGGCGCGAGAATCAGCTTCTGGTTCAACTCCGCGAAACGCTCGAGCCGGAACAGGTCGACGAGCGGCGTCGCGTCGACGAGCTGCTTGCCGGCCTGGATGAGCTTTTCACGATCGTGATCGTCGGCGAGTTCAACGCCGGAAAATCTTCGCTCATCAACGCACTCTTCGGCGCGCGGCTTCGCACCGAGGGTCCGATTCCGGTCGACGATCGGATCTCGATTCTTCGCTACCGAGAAACAGCGTCGCAGAAGCAGCTTTCCGATTTTGTCTCCGAGCAGTTTTATCCCGTCGAATTCCTTCGCAACATCACTCTGGTCGATACACCCGGAACGAACTCGATCGTTCAACGCCATCAGGAGATCACCGAGGACTTCATCCCTCGCGCCGATCTCGTTCTGTTCGTGACTTCGATCGACCGTCCGCTGTCGGAGTCCGAACGCCGCTTTCTCGAGTACATCCGGAACTGGGGCAAGAAGGTCGTGTTCGTGATCAACAAAACGGATACGAAGAGCGCCGATGAAATCGCGCAAGTGGTCGACTACGTAAAAACGAACACACGCACGATCTTCGGCTTCGACCCGGTGATTTTTCCGGTGGCCTCCAAGCTGGCGCTGGCGGCCAAGCTCGATGGGCACTCGACCGACGCGTGGACGCGCAGCAATTTCGGTTCGCTCGAGGACTACATCTTCCGCGTTCTGTCCGAGAAAGAGCGCATCCGGATGAAGCTTCAAGCGCCGCTCGACACGATCCTGAGTCTGGCCGCGAAGCAATTCACGATGATCGACTCCCGGCGCGAGTTGCTGGCCGTCGATCGCCAGCGTATCGACGCGATCACGGGTCAGCTCAACCAGGTGACTGATGAACTGATCGCGAACTTCCGGCAGTTCACAGTCCGCATCGACAATCTGATGATGGAGCTCGAGCGGCGCGGCGTCGACTTCATCGACCGCTACGTGCGCATCAGCCATCTGATGCTGTTGCGCGATCCGCTGCGCTTCCGCGAAGAGTTCGACCGTCAGGTGTTCATGGGGTGGCACGGATCGATCGACGCCACCGTTCAGGAGTCGGTCGACTGGCTCGTCAAAGAGAACATGAAACTCTGGAACGGCAGCGTCGAAGCGTTTCACCGGCAAGTGAGTGCCGATACGCGCGATCCGGTTCTGATCGGGAAAGTGGGCCGCGAGTTCGCCTACAACCGTGAGGAGGTCTACTCGCGGATCCGCACCGAAACCGAAAAGCGTCTCAATACTTATGATCTGGGCATCGAAAGCCGCAGAATCATCGACGGCGCGATGCGCGGCGTTTTCCACTCCGTTGGACTCGGCGTCGGTGCCCTGGGACTCGGGTATCTCTTCACGACTGCCGTCAGCAGCATGGCTCTCGACGTTACCGGCCTGACAGCAGCCACGATGCTTCTCGTGGCGAGCCTGCTCATCCTCCCCTACAAGCGCGGGAAAGCGAAGACGGAGTTCCGCGATCGGATCGAAGAGCTTCGGACACAAATCCGCGAAGCGCTGACACGGGAGTCGGCCGTGGAAATCGATCGCATGATCCGCGGCATCCGCAGCGCGTTCGAGCCGTACGAGCGTTTCTATACGACGGAGTCGGACAAGATCGAGCGATTTGCGACCCGGCTGCGTTCGGTCGAAAGCGGCGCGCGCGAGATCAGTTCGGCAGTTGCGCAACTGTCGCGCTGACCCATGAAGATTACCGAATTGGCAATAATCAGCCAGGTTTTGCCTGCTTGGCAATGCCCGTGCATCAGAGGCTCATAGACGACGGTTCCTCGGCCGCGATGGCGGCACACCTTGGTATCCCGCTCGGGCAGGGGTATCACGTCGCAAGACCCGCGGATCCATCGGCATTCGCTTGAAAGGTCATACCAAGTATGCGATTCACCTTGGCGCTCCCGCTTCGTGTCATGCTGATGAGCCTTATGGTCGCGGTCCTCCTGCGGTCGACCGCCGTTGCACAGACGGATGCCGTTGATCTGACGCCGGCGTTCATCCTGAACGGCGCTGTGATCGAGGGTTTGAAAGTGGTTCAGATCAGCGATGTCGTTGTGATCCGCGGAAAGACAAACGACGCCATCAAGTCACAGGCGGTCAGTCGTCTGGCAACCACCCTTGGTTATCGCCGCGTCGTGAATCTCATCGTTATCCGTGATGATGCGGCCGACGACGCGGCAATCGTTTACACCGGTCAGCGGCGGCTAGAAAAACACACAGACCTCGACGGCTGCAGGTTCCGCATAGCTTCTCGACGAGGTGTCATCAAGAACACTGCCGGCGTGGCTAAGGAAGCGCAACAGGATCTAGCGATTGACATACACAGCAA
>JALYZI010000231.1 GCA_030948915.1 Acidobacteriota bacterium | reverse complement strand
GTGCTTGTACCGCGTGCACAGTGGCTTCAACCCAGAGCGGCTCGCCCGTCGCACGCTTCAAGCGGTAGGCGACGGTAGCAGTGGTTGCGCGCTCCATGATCGCGCGCTGCAGCGACGCGGCCTCGTCAAAGTCGTCCTGGAGCACGAACGCCTGCAGCGGTGCGCCGATCAGCTCCGCGGGTTGGCGGCCGATGAGGCGGACGACCTGCGGCGCGACATAGGTAAGCAGGCCGCGATCGTCCGTCGTCCAATAAACATCCGACGTCCGTTCAGCGAGAAGGCGAAGCAAATCATCGGGTGTTGCGCCCATTCCGCGGGCATCAGCATAACGATAGCTGCGTGCCGGCTGAAAATCACTTTTTCCGTCAGCACCACAACTGATTTGTTTCCGCACCGGCCCTGTCGCGTTTCTTGTAGGGATACGCCTCCGGCAAGCAGAAAGGTGACGCCGATGGTCGCGCTGACGCAGGCGCGAGTGAGCAGGCCGCAGCCAGTTAACGCCGCGACGTCCGTTGCACGATGGAGTGCAGCTCGCGGGCGAGATCGATCGGCTCCACCGGCTTCTTGAGGTATCCGGAGAAGCCGGCCGTAAGAATCTTTTCCTGGTCCGATGGATGGCCGAATGCCGTCATCGCGATCACCGGCAACGTCAGCTTGCGGATGTTGCGTACGTAGTCGATCAAACTGAAGCCATCTGCGTCAGGCATCGCGATGTCGGTGACGACAATGTCGGTCTCGTCGCCGTCCAGATGCGTGATTGCATCGGCAACAGATGCCGCAGTCGAGACGTGCGCGCCGCAGCGGACCAGCACCGTCTTGACCAGCATACGGGCGTCATCCTGATCGTCCACGAACAGAACGCGAACGCCCTCCAGTGAGGGATACAAGGCGCCCGCAACCTGGTCACGCCCCCGCTCGGCGGTGTACCGCTCGAGGCTGGCGCGGTGCGTCGCCTCGACACCGTGAACGGCGCGGACCGGCAGTTCCACCGTGAAGGTTGCACCTTTCCCTTCGCCGTCGCTGTGAGCGGAGATGTTGCCGCCATGGAGTCCGACAAGCTCCTTGACGATTGCCAGGCCGAGGCCGAGCCCTCCCTGAGTCCGCGTGGTGACATTCTCGGCCTGACGGAACGGCTCGAATACATGTGGGAGGAAAGACGGTGCGATGCCCTTGCCGGTGTCGCGAATACGGACACGTACGAACGAACCCGACTGCTCGACGCGGGCGATCACCTGCCCTTCGCGCGGGGTGAATTTGATCGCGTTCGATAGAAGATTCCAGATGATCTGCTGGAGACGATTCGGGTCGCCGGTGACGAGGGATGCACCGGGTCGTTGCTGAAGCTCGAGGGCCACCCCTTTGGCATCGGCGGCGGGTTGTATCGTACGCATGGCTGCCTGCACGACGTCGATGACATCGACGGCCTGCGGATCCATCTGCATTTTCCCCGCGATGATGCGCGACATATCGAGGACGTCGTCGATCAGCAGGGCCTGAGCGTGCGCGCTTCGAAGAATGGACTCGATCGCACTCGAGTAAGTTGCCTCGTCCAACCCTCCTTCCTGCAGCATGCGCGACCAGCCGAGGATCGCGGTCATCGGAGTGCGCAGCTCGTGCGACAGTGTTGCCAGAAAGTCGTCCTTGGCGCGGTTTGCCTCCTGAGCATCGCGATAGAGCATTGCGTTCTCGATCGCGACCGACGCCTGGCGCGCGAATTCTTCGGCGTGGACGAGGTCGAGCTCCGTGAACAGCCGCTTGGAGTCCGACGACACGAACGTGATCGCGCCGAGCGATCCTCGGCGGCCCGGCAAAGGAACGACCATCCACGACACCAAACCAAGGTCCTTCGCGATGCGGTAGTGCTCGTCGCTCGACGTGACGCTGCGCAGCAGTTCGTCCGGAATGTCGCGCACCAGTTGTGATTTGCCGGACCGGATCGCTGCCGCGATCGGATCGACGGCTGCATCGGGAGGGAACTTGCGATAGATCTCCCATGCCAGCTCGATCTTCGCCGGATCGACGTGAGCGACAGCGAGGCGCTCGTACGGCCAATCGCCCTTACCGGCCATATCCACGGCGCACCAGTCAGCCAGTGCGGGCACCGCGGCTTGTGTGAGATTCGTGAGCGTCGTCTGGTAATCGAGCGAAGACGCGAACAGCTCGTTGGCACGCGCGAGAAATCGCAGGTGTTCCTCGGTCGAGCGACGCTGGTCGACGTCCGTGGTCGTTCCAATCCACTCCCGCAGCCCGCCGTTCTCGTCATAGACCGGAACACCTTTCGATGCAAACCAGCGGTAAGTCCCGTCTTTCAGGCGCAGCCGGAACTCCATCTGATAGATGCGCCGCTCCGCGATCGCGCCCTCGAGCTCTGCGATCGTAGCCTCGCGGAAATCGGGATGAACCGCGTCGATCCATCCGCGGCCGCGCATTTCGTGGAAGGACTGTCCGGTCAGGGCACGCCACGAAGGGGAGTCTTCGACGACGTACCCTTCAGGATCACTGCTGCCAACCGCCTGCGGTGTCGGACTTGCTTCAACGAGTGATCGGTAGCGCTCCTCACTCTGACGGATGAGAGATCGATCGGCAAGGATGCGTTGATAGAGTCGTGCGTTATCCAGTGTGACGGCGGCCTGCGCGGCGAGACCTTCCACGACTTGAGCTGACTGCTGTGTGAAGACACCCGGCTGCGGGTGTCCGAAGAAAAGCCCGCCGAGAACTTCGCCTCCGCGCGACACAACCGGCACGGCGAGATAGCTGACCACCGGGAGATGGCCCGGGGGTAAACCGTGATAAGGGGCGCTCCTCCCGAAGCGAGGATCCTTCCTCACGTCATCGAGAACAACCGTTTTTTCCCCGGCGAAGGTCGGCGCAAAAATCGCCGTGTTTCGGGGCATCGGGAACTTCGAGAAATGCTCGCGCGGTACACCGGAGATGGCAAAAAGCATGTACGACTCGCCGGCGTCGTTCACGACGTTGTAGAAGAACGCTCCGAACTGCGCGCCCGACAATTCCGTCGCGGCGTCGGTCACCGCCTGCAGAACGCTATGCACGTCGAGGTCCGCCGAGATCGTTCTGCCGATCTCGCTCAGGCGCTCCAGGGTGCGCGTATGTTGCCGCCGGTCGTCAACGTCGGTATTGATCCCGACCCATCGCACAATGTTGCCGTCGCCGTCGCGCAGTGGGTTGACGCGCGTCAGGAACCATCGGAACGAGCCGTCGTGCCGTCGCAGCGGAAACTCCATTTCGAACGGCGTCCCGGTCTCAATCGAATGCCGCCATCGCTCGACCACCTTCGGCAGCATTTCGGGATCATGGACCGACTGCCATCCCCACCCCTGCATCTGCTCGAACGTGGTGCCCGTGTACTCGTACCACCCGCGGTTGTAGAAGTCGATGAAGCCGTCAGGCAGGGCGGTCCAGCCCAGCTGCGGCATCAAGTCGAAGAGCGAGCGAAACAGCGCTGCGTCAGCAGTTGCCGGAATGTTGTCCAGCGGAAGCACGAAGCTGCCTCTTGCAATCGGGACGCCTCACTCTTGATAGGGATTACACCTGTCGTCCGGCACTTTCGCCCGATCCCCCACTTCGACGCTTGGACCGCCAGTCCGAAGTTACCCGTGCCGACGTACTGCGCGAGCGCGACCGGATCACCACGGGCCGTCAGATCGGCCTCGGCGGCGGCGCTTCTGAATCGGTTGACCAGGAGCGGCGACAACTTATTTGTTCCCGTACCTGGGCCTGTCGCGTTTCTTGCAGGACTACGCCCTGACATACAGGAGGCACATGATGCCAGTAGCGGCTGTGGTGCAACCCACGTGGTGGCAGACTTTCGTCGCGTCGCTCTACGGAATCCTTGCGATGCTTCTCCGCGGCCTGGTGAAGCTGATCGGGTTCCTGCTGATCATCGTCATCGGATGGTTTGTGTCATCGCTTGTCGCGAAGGCGATTGTCGCCGTACTGCGAACAATCCACTTCAATGAGCTCGCCGATCGCCTGGGCCTGGGAGGATTCGCCCGAAGAATGGGCACCCAGACCGATGCCTCGCAGCTGGTCGCCGACGTCGTGAAGTGGCTGATTCGAGTCGTCGTTCTCGTCGCTGCATTTGCCGCACTGGGGATTCCGGCATTCTCCGTGGTGTTGTCGCAGCTTCTCCTGTGGCTTCCCAATCTCGCTGTCGCGATTGTTGTTTTGATCGTCGGCGGCCTGGCGGCGAACGGGATCGGTGAGCTCGTTCGTGGCGCCACTGCCGAAGCGGGCTTCAAGAATCCCGAGGTGCTGGCGAACGTCGCGCGCGGAGCGGTCTGGGCATTTGCGATCGTCATCGCGGTCAATCAGGTTGGAATCGCCAGCACGCTGGTGAATACCCTGTTCATGGGTTTCGTGGGCGCGGTTGCTCTTGCGGCTGGGCTGGCATTCGGGATTGGCGGCCAAAAACTGGCCGCCGAGCTTCTGGAGAAGTGGTATCGAAAAGGAAAACAGCTCGGACCACAGACGAAGGCGGCGGTGGACGCAGCACAGCGCGGAGCGCGCACTGGCGAAATCCCGGGCGGTGCTTAGACAAAGCGGCAGACATCATTTCCGGCCGCTGCGTTGCTTCGACATCAAATCACGCAGTTTCGCCGGCTCGGCCGGCTTCAAAAGGTGATCATCAAAGCCGGCGGCGAATGCCTCGTCGCGGTCTTCTGCTTGCCCGTAGCCGGTTAGCGCGACGAGCAGGGCATCGGCGGTCCGTGGCGAAGCGCGCAACTTCCGCGCAACGGCGTAGCCGTTCAATCCGGGCAGGCCAATGTCGATGAGAACGATCTCCGGTGCGAATGTTTCTGCCACGTTGATCGCTGTTTCGCCGTCGCTCGTAGCGCGTACGTCATGGCCCTCGCGTTCGAGAAGGATTTCGAGCATGTGGCGTACGTCCTCGTTGTCCTCGACGAGGAGCACACGCCGAGGTCGGGAGCGCACGCGCGTTTTCAATAGATCCAGGGCCGGCCCGCTCTCCTTCGCTCCCACCGCGAGCGGAAGTCGCAGGATGACCTCGGTGCCACGATTCGCTCCCGCACTTCTCACCTCGACTGTGCCGCCGTGCATCTCCGCGAGACGGCGGACCAGCGTCAGTCCTAGACCGAGGCCGCCCTGTTGACGGTCGAGCGACGGCGCTCCCTGCACGAACAGCTCGAATGCGTGCGCCAGCACATCGGAAGTCATCCCCTGTCCGTCATCGCTCACGCGTAACACTGCCATGCTGTTCTCCGCGGCAGCCGTGAGCGCGATCGTCCCTGCCTCCGGTGTGAACTTCGCTGCGTTGTGCACGAGGTTCGCGATCACCTGCGTGAGCCTGGTGGGATCGCCGTCGATCCACATGTCGGCCGGAACGTCGATCGTCACCCGCTGCCGTTTCTGCGCGACCAGATGGCGCCACACATCGACGCCAGCCTGCACGATGTCGGAAAGCGCGAGGCGCCGACGTTCGAGCGTGATCTGTCCGCGCGTGATACGCGCCACGTCAAGGAGATCGTCGACGAGCCGCGACAAGCTCCGCGACTGACGGCGGATCACGCGCTGAGCTTCTTCGTTGTCCGTCGACTCGGCTGACGACAGCAAATCGACAGCGTGAACGATCGCCGCCAACGGATTGCGCAACTCGTGACCGAGCATCGCCAGGAACTCGTCCTTTCGGCGATGCTGCAGGCGGAGCTCTTCCTCGAGCCGCTTCTGTTCCGTGACGTCGATGCCGACGCCCATCATGCGCGCGGCGCGGCCGTGACCGTCGTCGAGAACGATCCCGCGCGCGCTCGTCCAGCGCACGACCCCATCGGGACCGAGCAGGCGGAACTCGGCTTCGTACGGCGCGCGCGTCTCAAGCGATTTTCGAATCAATGCCTCGACGCGCGCCAGATCCTCCGGATGAATCGTCTTCAGATAGGCCTCATACGTTCCGGCGAATCCCCCTCGCGGCAAGCCATGCAGCGGCAGAAGGCCTTCCGACCATGTGAGCTCGCCGGTGGCCAGGTTCCAGTCCCACACGCCGACGCGCGCCGCCGCCATCGTCATCCGCAGACGCTGCTCGCTCACCTCAGCGCGCGCGTGTACACGGCGGCTCTGCGCCGCGACGGAACCGAGAATGAGCGCGGTTGTTGCGCCGACCGCCATGAAAATCTGGACGAGAACGAGGCCACGTTCGGGACCGGCGCCGGCAAACGGGCCGCGTCCGAAGAGCGTGCCGATGATGGCGATCGTGTTCGCGAGGAGCGAGGCGGTGGTCGTGTATGCCGGTCCGAGCCGCAGCGCCGACCAGATGAGAAACGGAAAGACCATGTAGGCGGCGGTATAGTTCGGTGGAAGCGTGAAGACAATCCCCGATGCGATAAGGATTCCCCCGATCATCAGCGCCGGTTCGCCCGATCGCGCGTTCCAGAACCGATCGCGAGTCGACCAAACGAGAATCAGCGGCGCGATGATCAACCCGCCAAGCGCGTCGCCAAGCCACCACACAGGCCAGAGGCCGGGAGCCTCGCTCATCACATGCACACCGCCCGCGATGAGGAATGCGACACCGATCGTTGCACTGACGAGTGGCGATAGCGCAACCGCGGCCAGCAGGGCCATGACGTCGCGGACGCGCGTGAGCGCCGCATCGAAGCGGAAGCGCG
>JALYZI010000192.1 GCA_030948915.1 Acidobacteriota bacterium | reverse complement strand
ACGAGATCGGCGCGGAGTTTCGGAGCGATGCGGCCGCGGTCTGCGAGATGAAAAGCGGTTGCCGGCGCCGACGTTGCGGCGATGAGCGCTTCGACCGGCGTCAATCCCGCCTTGACGAGCAGCTCCAGCTCGCGGTGGATGCTCGCGCCGTGTGCGGTTCCGGGATTCGGCGCATCGGTGCCGGCGAGAATCGGGACTCCGGCCGCCTTCAGTTGACGAACCGCCGCCATCGCGTTATCGAGATTGTGCGCTGAGCCGGCGCGCGGCGGAAACGAGGCCTTGAGGCTCTCCATTTCGGCGGCGTTGAGATAGGACTGCAGCCGGGAGTCGGTGACCAGAGACGCGCCGCTTGCCACACCGGCCCCGCTTTCGTTGACGCTCAACGTCGGGACGACGAAAGCGTGATGCTCGCGAACGAACTTGCCGAACCCGGAATCGGGCGGGACGTCATTGAAGATGTGCGCCAGGCCGTCGGCGCCGGCCTCGATCGCGTCGCGCGCGAACTGCAGGGTCGAGACGTGAACCAGGGTCATCTTCCCTCGCTTGTGCGCCGCAGCGATCAGCGCAGTGAGATCCGACTTCGTCAGCGTCGGGAAGGACATGCCGTAAGCGCTGCCGTTTTCGTAGATCAGCTTGATGTAGTCCGAGCCTTCGGCGATGCGGGCATCGATGAACGCCTGCGGATCGGATCCGGACGTGTAGACGGGAATCTTGAAGTACTCGCTGCCGTGACCGCCCGCGACAGTGACCAGAATGTTCGCGGAGAGCAGATCGGCGCGATTTGTCACGGCTCCGTTTTTCTGTTCGGCCTTCAACCTCTGCGCGAGGTCGGCCGACGTGAACATGTCGAGCTCTGTGGTCACGCCGAACCGAAGCGCGCGCTCGAGACTGCCCGGAAAAACGTGCGTGTGCGCGTCGATCAGGCCGGGGAGCAGCGTCTTTCCGCTGCCGTCGATGACGGTTGCTCCATCCGGTACTCTCGCGGACGGGCCGGCGGATGTGATCACGCCGTCGGTGAAGACGACCGTCGCGGAGGGAATGATTTTCGTTCCATCGAAGACGCGGACATTTCGGACAGCGGTGACCGATGCGTCGATGGATGTGGCGAGGAGCAGCGCGAACAGCAGGATGTGTTTCATGTTTAGCCGTAGACCTTTCCTTCATCCCGGCGGTAGGCGACAGTCGCCAGCGCGAGGAAGATGAGCGTAAATGCGATGAGTGCGACGATATGCCCGGCCGCTGATTCTTTGGCCGCGCCGATGATGATCAGCGCGAGGCGGGCGAAGTGAAACGGTGGAAGCATCGGCGCGATTTTCTGAACGAACTTCGGCAGGAACTCGATCGGAATCCACAATCCGGACGCGAATGACATCGGAAGATAGATCACGTTCACGATTGCCGGCGCCGAGTTCGGCCCCGCGAAGTAGCCGATCATCAGTCCAAGCGCGCAGAACGGCAGCGCGCCGAGGACAAGCGTGACGAAGAGCAGCGGCCAGACGGCCGGAGCAAAGTGCACACCGCCGAAAGCGATGCCGAGGAGCGCGAGACCCGTGACGATGACGGTGCTGAAGAGCACGGCCATCCCGATCTTCGCGCCGAACCACGCGCTGAGCGGCATCGGGGTCGCGCGCTTGACCTGCAGCCAACCCTGGCCGCGCTCGACCGCCACGCTCACTCCGAGGCCAAAGAGCGACGCGCCGATCACGCCGAACGCGCCGTAGGTCGCGATCAGGTACGACGCCATGTTGGTCCCGCCGACGGACGACTTCGTTCCGAACGCGAGACCGAAGAAAACGTAAAAAATCAGCGGAAAGGCGAGCGTCGGTATCACGTAAGCGGGCAGCCGGAACATCTTCAGAAATTCGCACTTCAGTTCCAGCAAATGGATTTTGAGCAGCGATCGCATCATGCCACCTCCCTGGTGAGCGTGAGAAAGGCCTCTTCGAGGCCGGCACTGGTGACTTCGAGATTCGAGAGCGTGCGGTCGCGCGCCAGCAGCTCGCGAACAACAGCCTCGCTGTTCGACGTCAGCACTTCGGTGACCGCTCCATCGCGCGTCACGTTCGTTACGAATGGCAGAGTTGTCAGTTCCTGTGGCGGCAATGCAGTCGAGCATCGGATCCGCTTGCCGGACACTCGCGCTTTGATCTCCGCCGGCGTTCCTTCGGCGACGATGCGGCCGCGATCGATGACGATGATCCGATCTGCGAGCGAATCCGCTTCCTCCAGGTAGTGCGTCGTGAGAAGCACAGCGCCTCCTCTGGCGACAAAGCGGCGTATCTCTTCCCAGATCCCTCGGCGCGCATCGACGTCGAGGCCGACCGTCGGCTCGTCGAGAATCAGAAGATCGGGATTGCCGCAGATGGCGAGCGCGAAAAGCAGCCGCTGCTTCTGTCCGCCGGAGATCTCGCCGAAGAGGCGATTCTCGAGCCCGCGAAGGCCGGCAATCTCGACGATCTCAGCGCGCGGCAGCGGATCGGGGTAATAGCTCGAGAAGAGCTCGATGTGTTCCCTGACGCGCAGCGTCTCGGGAACTTTGCCGACCTGCAGCATCGCGCCGGTGTGGATGCGATTGCCCGAGCGGCGCGGATCGAGTCCGAAGACGCTGGCGGAGCCGGAGTCGAGTCGGGTGAGGCCGAGGAGCAGGCGGACGGCGGTGGTTTTGCCGGCGCCATTCGGTCCGAGAAGCGCGACCAGCTCACCCGGCTGAATGGCGAGCGAAACATCGTTGAGTGCGACTGTGCGGGCAAATCGCTTCGTGACGCCGCGGAGTTCAGCAGGAGTATGCATGCTGCCAATGTCGGCCCTGGCGGCGCCAAACAACATTGGAGAACGTCAGAGCATCGGGATGACAAATGTCATCACACGTACACCGTCACCTTTCGGCTTCGCGGACCGTCGAGCTCGACGAAATAGATGCCCTGCCACGTGCCGAAGACCAGTTTTCCCTCTTTGTAAGGCCACGAAAGCGATGTACCGATCAGCATCGAAAGAAGGTGTGCGTCGGAGTTGCCTTCGCCGTGACGGAACTTCACATCCGGAATGAGCGCGCGCAGCGCCTTGGTGAGATCGGTAAGGACATCGGGATCGGCATTCTCGTTGACCGAGATCGCGCACGTCGTATGCGGCGTCACGATCGTGCAGATGCCGTCGCCGTCGCTCAGTCCTTGGAGGGCCCGCTGGACTTCATCGGTGATGATGAGAATCTGCTCGCGAGCAGTCGTCTTGACGCTGAATGTTTTCTCGCGCACCCGCGCATCTTAATCAGTGGTGGCGGCGTGGCGCCTGCTTTCTTCAGCCGGCACGCGGAGGAAGAGGCGGGCGATCGCTCCGCTCGGCTCGTAAATGACGGCGGGAGAGAAAATAACCATTGATTAAACGGCCATGGCATTGCGATTCGGCTCTTCCGTCTCGACCTGAATCCGCATTCCGTAGAACGAGCGATAGACAAACACCATCGAGATCAGAAAAAAGATCACCGACAGAGTGAGCGTCAGCGACTGGCGTCCCGACTTCGTCATCTCGACGGCCATCTCGACGGCGAGAAGTCCGAAGAGCGTCGTGAACTTGATGACCGGATTCATCGCGACCGATGAAGTGTCCTTGAACGGATCGCCGACGGTGTCGCCGACAACCGTCGCAGCGTGCAGCGGAGTTCCTTTTTCCTTGAGCTCGACTTCGACGATTTTCTTCGCGTTGTCCCAGGCGCCGCCGGCGTTCGCCATGAAGATCGCCTGGTAGAGGCCGAAGAGCGCGATCGAGATCAGATATCCGATGAAGAAGAACGGCTCGAAGCATGCGAACGCCAGGGTCGCGAAAAAGATGGTCAGGAAGATGTTGAACATCCCTTTCTGCGCGTACTGCGTGCAGATCTCCACGACCTTCTTGGAGTCTTCGACCGAGGCGCGCTCGGCGCCGGCCTCGAGATGGATGTTGCGCTTGATGAACTCCACGGCGCGATATGCGCCGGTCGAAACGGCCTGCGTCGACGCGCCGGTAAACCAGTAGATCATCGCGCCGCCGATGATCAGGCCGAGAAGAAATTGCGGATGGAGGAGCGTGAGCTTCTCCATGTCGGTTGTCAGGCCGTTGGTCAGCAGCACGATGATCGAGAAGATCATCGTCGTAGCGCCGACGACCGCCGTCCCGATGAGCACCGGCTTGGCGGTCGCCTTGAACGTATTTCCGGCGCCGTCGTTGGCCTCGAGGTAGCCCTTGGCACTCTCGAACGACGGGCGGAATCCGAAATCGCGGTTGATCTCTTCCTCAATGCCGGGAATCGTTTCGATTGTCGACAGCTCGAACACCGACTGCGCGTTATCCGTCACCGGTCCATACGAATCGACCGCGATGGTGATCGGGCCCATGCCGAGGAAGCCGAAGGCCACCAGACCGAAGGCGAAGACGGCCGGAGCGATCATGATCGTCAGCGGAAAGAGGCTGCTGATGGCGGCCGCAATTCCCATCAGAACGACGATCGTGATGCCCATCCAGTAGGCGCTGAAATCGCCGGCGATGAGTCCCGCCAGAATGTTGAGCGAGGGCCCACCTTCACGCGACGCGGTCACGATCTCGCGAACGTGGCGCGACTCGGTCGACGTGAACACTTTCACGAGCTCGGGGATGATCGCGCCCGCCAGCGTGCCGCAGGTGATGATCGTCGAGAGCTTCCACCACATCGTGCCGTCGCCGGCGAGGTTTGGAATGAGCAGGTACGACATGAGGTACGTGACGCCGATCGAAACGATGGAAGTGATCCACACGAGCGTCGTCAGCGGCGTTTCGAAGTTGAAGCTCGGTGAGTCCGCGAACCGCGCGCTCGCGATGGCGGCGTTGATCCAGTACGAAACCGCCGCTGTGATGATCATCAGGACGCGCATCGCAAAGATCCAGACCAGAAGCTGCGTCTGCACGATCGGGTCGGAAACCGCCAGGAGGATGAACGTGATCAGCGCGACGCCCGTGACGCCGTAGGTCTCGAAACCGTCGGCGGTCGGACCGACGGAGTCGCCGGCGTTGTCGCCGGTGCAGTCCGCGATCACGCCGGGATTGCGCGCGTCATCCTCTTTGATGTTGAAGACGATCTTCATGAGATCCGATCCGATGTCGGCGATCTTCGTGAAGATTCCGCCCGCGATGCGCAGCGCAGCGGCGCCGAGCGATTCGCCGATCGCGAATCCGATGAAGCACGGCCCGGCGTAATCGCGCGGTACGAACAGCAGGATCGCCAGCATGATGATCAGTTCCGTGCAGATGAGCAGCATGCCGATCGACATGCCGGCGCGAAGCGGGATCGAGTAAGTCGGGAACGGTTTTCCGCCCAGCGACGCGAACGCGGAGCGCGAGTTCGCGAAGGTGTTGATCCGGATTCCGAACCACGCCACGCCGTAGCTGCCGAGGATTCCGACGATGCTGAAGAGGACGATGGTGATGACGCGACTCGCGTCGTAGTGCCGCAGCGCGCCGAAGTAGACGACCATGATCACGGCGATGAACGCCCACAAAATCGCAATGAACTTCCCCTGCGTGATCAGGTACGTCTTGCAGGTCTCGTAGATCAGCTCCGAGATATCGCGCATCGATTTGTGAACCGGAAGGTCGCGCAACTGGATGTACATCACCAGCCCGAAGACGCCTCCGAGGATGCAGACGAACAGTCCGCCGATCAGGAGCGCGTGCCCCGAAACGCCGAGAAACGACACCTGACGAAGATCCGGCAATACCAGATTCGCCTCCGTCCTCGCCTCGGCCCCCGCCGGTGCCTGGGCGTAGACGACAGTCCCGACGCAGACCAGAAGCACCGCGAGGACCAGCACACGCGTGATCCACAACTTCATATTTCCTCCATGAGCGTGGTGAAGATCCCGCCGGGAATTACGGAGCGGGATTTTGGGGCGCGGATTGTAACAGATGTGGAGCGCCGGCAATCATGCCGGCGCTATCCGTTAACTCTGTGTCGCGCGGATGTGGATCTCAACTCTACGGTTGAGCTGTCGTCCTTCGGGAGTGTTGTTGGATCCCTTCGGCTGGGTTTCGCCGAATCCGATGGCGGTGACGCGCGACGGCGCGACGCCCTGGTTCACGAGGTAGTCGCGAACGCTGTACGCACGCCGCTCGGAAAGACCCTGGTTGTATTGGGGCGAGCCGACGTTGTCGGTGTGACCTTCGACGGTCACGGTCTCGTCGGTGTATCGCTGGAAGTTGCCGGCGAGATCGCGAAGGGTCTGCTGCGATTCGGGCCGTAGCCCAGCCGAGTTGAAGTCGAACAGGATGTCGTTCGTCAGTCGGACGGCAATCTCGTTCTCAGCGGGACGCGTGACCTCGACGCCAGGAATCTGCTGCAGCTCTTTCTGCTGCTGATCCATGCGGTGTCCGATGGCGGCACCTGCTGCTGCTCCGACCGCGGCGCCGACCGCAGCGCCGGTGCGCGGATTGCCGGACTGATTTCCGATGACCGCGCCCGCGACCGCTCCGGCCGCAGCGCCGATCCCGGCCCCGCGTTTCGTTTTCTGATTCGGATCGTCGGGATTGCTGCTCGCGCAGGCGATGGTGAGAAGTGTTGCGAGAAAAACGATGGAAGCTCTACGAAGCATTTACTACCTCCTGAGAAATACAAGGGGCGCTCCGTAGAGCGCCCCTTGTTTGACAATTACGCGTTTGCGCGGACGTGAATCTCGACGCGCCGGTTCAACTGGCGGCCGGATGCCGTGCCGTTGCTCGCACGCGGCTGGGATTCGCCGTAGCCGATCGTCTCGATGCGAGAGCTGCGAACGCCCAGGTCCCCGAGATAGTTGGAGACAGAGCCTGCGCGCCGCCGCGAGAGAGTCTTGTTGTACGCTGCGGAACCGATCGAGTCGGTGTGACCTTCAACCGAGATCGTCGTGTCCGGATATTTCGCGAACACGCCGGCCATCTCGCGAAGAGACTCGCGCGATGCCGAGCGGAGGTCCGCCGAGTTGAAGTCGAACAGCACGTCGTTCTTTACGGTGACCTTCAGCTCGTCGGGAGCAGTGCGGGTGACATCAACACCCTGGATCTGACGGAGCTCGCGTTCCTGCTTGTCCATCATTGCGCCGACGACTGCGCCTACCGCGGTCCCAGCGACTGCGCCAACCACCGCGCCGCGCTTTCCGCTGTGCTGTCCTCGGTTGTTTCCGATGATCGTGCCGGCGATCGCTCCTGCCACGCCGCCGATCACCGCACCCCTCTTCGCTTTCGCGTGATCATCGACCGTCTGCGCGAACATTGCCGGCGCGGCGGTCAGGAGCACGGTCAATAGCGTTGCGATGTACTTTTTCATTTTCTCCTCCTTGTTAATTGGGCCAACCTCAGATATCGCAACCGAGGTGCCACCAGGACAAATAATCGTTAAATGCGTGACGTATTGAGCAGGAGCCTCCACAGTTGCAGGTGTACGATTTGCGGATGAGCTCCGGCCGTTCCCTCGACTCGACCTTGCACAAAATGCTCCAAGATAGCGACTTACCGTTTCGCGATTTCGTGGAAGTGGCGCTTTATTATCCCGAGCTCGGCTATTACTCGAAGGTGAAATCGCCGGTTGGCAAACAGGGTGATTACGTCACGTCGCCCCAGATCAGCCCGGTATTTTCATTTGCGATGAGCCTGGTGATTTCCGAATTTGTACGCTTTCAGGGCAACGAAGTGTGCACGATTGTGGACATGGGGTGCGGGGATGGGTCGCTCATCCATTCTCTATATGAGGCCCTGGGGCCAAAGGCCCGGTTTTGGGGGGTCGACCGATCGCTGGAGCGCGTCCGGGAACGTGCTGGAGTCAACTTCACGACGAATCTCGCCGAGGTTCCTCGAGGCGACGCGCAACTGATCATTTGTAATGAATTGTTCGATGCGCTTCCGTTCGCCCGACTCGTGATGCGTGACGAACATCTTCACGAGCTCTGGGTCACCGAGCGCGACGGTGTGCTCGACTGGAGTGAGCACGAGGCCGAGGCGAAGTACACCGAGTACTTCGCGGAGCGCGGGATTGAGTTGCGCGACGGGCAATTTGTCGACATCTCACTCGACTGGGAACCGCTTTACGAAGAAATCTGCCGGTTCATCCATCGCGGCCTGATCCTGACGTTCGATTATGGCTATCCCGAGAAGCAGCTCTTTTCGGGACGGGTCCGGCACTTCGGCACCGCGGCCGCGTACTCGGGACACCAGGTCTCCCGCGATCTGCTCGCCAGTCCAGGCGAGCAGGATCTGACGGCGCACATCAACTTCAGTGATCTGCAACGCGCGGGGGAGCGCACTGGCTTTTCCACGCTCTATTTCGATCGCCAGGCGAAGTTTCTACTGGCAGCCGGCGCGACCGAGCACGAGTTGTTCGCTCCAGTTGACGTCAACCTCTCTTCGACCGTGGAAGCGCTCGAGTTGCGCGAGAGACGCGAGGAAGCGCGCCGGCTCGTGCTGCCAGATGGCATTGGCGAGGACATTCGTGTTCTGGTTCAGGGGAAGGGCGTGCGGGGGGAGGGGTGGTCGTTTCAGCGGAAGCTGTTTTGAATTAAGAATTTCGAATGAAGAGTTTCGAATTGAGAAAGGCGCCCTTCTCAATTCCTCATTCGAAATTCGAAATTCTTCATTCTTCATATCTTCCGGTTGACTCCCGACGCCCTCCCGTTACAATTACCGCGGTCTCGCTGACCAGCAAAATATGGCCAACTACTCGGTGTTGCTGGTAGCCGCGCTCATCGTTCTCTCACTGCCGGTTTTGACGCTGTTCGTTCTGGCGCCGCTCGTCCGGGCCTCGCGGGCGAACAAGGTGAAGCTCGAACCCTATGAGTGCGGTGTCCCGGCAAGCTCGTACGCGTTCGATCACCGCTTCTCGGTGCGGTACTTCCTCATCGCCGTTCTTTTCATCATCTTCGACGTGGAGACAGTCTTCCTCTTCCCGTGGGCGATCCGATTCAAACAGCTCGGATGGTTCGGTGCAGTCGAGATGGCGGTCTTTCTGGCGATCCTGCTGGTCGGCTATTTCTACGCGTGGAAGAGGAAGGTCCTTACATGGGTCTGATCGAAAACCGATTCGATTTCGCTCCCGGCACAGCAGGCAACATCCTCACCACCAAAGTCGACAAATTCTTCAACTGGGCGAGGAAGTCCTCGCTCTGGCCGATGCAGTTCGGCCTCGCGTGCTGCGCCATCGAGATGATGGCGGTGCTCGACCCGCGTCACGACATGGCCAGGTTCGGCGCCGAAGTCTTTCGCGCCACGCCGCGGCAATCGGATCTGATGATCGTGGCAGGCACCGTGGTCGAGAAGATGGCGCCGATCGTTCGCCGTCTGTACGACCAGATGCCCGATCCGAAGTGGGTGATCGCGATGGGATCGTGCGCGACCTGCGGCGGTCCATACGACACGTACGCAGTGACGCAGGGCGTGGATCGGCTCGTTCCGGTCGACGTCTACGTTCCCGGCTGCCCTCCGCGTCCCGAAGCGTTGATGTGGGGACTGATGGAGCTGCAGAAGAAGATCGAGAAGATGCATGTCCTCCGCAAAGGGGGAGAGTCGTACGATTTCGCGCGCTCGGCAGTGCGCGATTCGATCCGTCCGGGACACGAAGGTCCTGCGCTGCGCATCGAGCAGCTCAAGGCCGCCCCAGTGTCGGGAGTGAAACGGGTGCCGACGGCCGAGAAGCCGAAAGCAGCACCGAAGCCAGCGCCAGCCGCCGCATCAGCGGGCGAGGCCGCCGGCGCTACAACCGCTGCTGTTCTCGAAGCGGCTGCGCCGGAAGTCGTTCCCGATTCCGGCGCTTCGCCGGCGGTCGCATTCCACAACGAGAACCTCACGCTCCCCGAGCGTATGAAGATCGCCGAGGAGATGGGCGCCGATCTGAAGATGAAGTTGTTCGCGGCGATGGCGCAGACCGACTGCGGCGCCTGCGGTTGGGACTGCGAAGGCTATGCGGAAGCCATCGCTGTCGGTGAAACGAAGGACATCTCGCTCTGCGTACCCGGCGAGAGCGAGACACTCGATGTGCTCAAAGCCCTGATGGAAGCGGCCGGAAAGGAATTCGAGGGAGCGTAGTTGGCCGAGACCGCAACAGCATCCCCCGCACGCACTGCCGACGAAATCAAACGCGACCCGCTGGTCGCCGCAGCGGTCGCCCGCGTGGGCGACGCGATCACCGACGCGAAAGAATTCGTCGGCGAGATCACCCTGTCGGTCGCTACCGAACGGATCCGCGAAGTCGCGGCAGCGTTCAAAGAAGACGGATTCAACTATCTCGTCGATCTCACCGGCGTCGATTACTCGAAGTATCCCGGATGGACCAAAGCGCGCTATGGCGTCGCGTACATGCTCTACTCGTTTTCGAAAAACGCGCGCATCCGTTTGAAAGTCTTCACCGACGGTGTCGTTCCAACCGTGACTTCCGTCTGGAAGACCGCCAACTGGCACGAGCGCGAGACGTTCGACATGATGGGCATCCACTTCGAAGGTCATCCGAATCTCGAGCGCATCCTGATGTGGGAAGGCTTCAACGGCCATCCGCTCCGAAAGGATTTTCCCGTACGCGGGATCGACACCGGCGCGCGAATTTATCCCGAAGTCTTTCCTGAAGGCGGCGGTCCCAAAGCGGGATCGACCGGCAAAGACGTCAAAGACGTCAACGTGCACAAAGGCGAATGGAAGCATTACGGCATCTGGCCCGCGGCCTCGATCGCTGCGCGCGCGAAGGCCGGGACGCAGCAGCCGGTCGCCCCCGAGCTTGCGAATCAGGTCGCCGAAACCGCGAAGCCGACCGAAGAGGCCCCGTGGCACGATCCGGAAATGCCGCTCCCCCAGCGGATGGATCTCGCGAAAGCGGGTTCGCTGAAAGACAAACTGTTCGCGGCGATGGCGCAGACCGACTGCACCGCCTGCGGCTGGGATTGCGAAGGTTACGCGGCCGCACTCGCGACCGGCGAGTCGAAGGATGCGACGTTGTGTGTTCCTGGAGAAGCGGAGACGGAGATGAAATTGAAGGAGCTGTTGGCCGCTGGCCGTTAGCCGTTAGCCGAACTACGGCTAACGGCAAACGGCTAACGGCTAACGGCAAACGGCTAACGGCAAACGGCTAACGGCAAACGGCTAACGGCAAACGGCAAACAACACCATGTTCGACGTCCACGAAATGGAAGTGAACTTCGGTCCTCAGCACCCGTCCACGCACGGGGTGCTGCGGGTGCTGCTGAAGATCGACGGCGAACGGATCATCGACGCGAAGCCGATCATCGGCTATCTCCATCGCGGAACCGAAAAGCTGTTCGAGAACATGCCGTATCCGCAGTGCATCCCGCACACGGACCGCATGGACTACGTCGCCGCTGCCACCAACAACCTCGGATTCGTCGAGACGATCGAGAAGATCATGGGAGTCACGGCGCAGATTCCGAAGCGCGCGCAGATCATGCGCGTGATGCTTTCGGAGCTGCAGCGGATCTCATCGCATCTTCTGTGGCTCGCGACGCACGCGATCGACATCGGCGCGATGACGCCCTTTTTCTACTGCTTCCGAGAGCGCGAACAGGTTCTCGATCTGTTCGAGGCCTATTGCGGCGCGCGGCTGACTTTGAACTGCATGCGCATCGGCGGCATGCCCGACGATCTTCCGCCCGGCTGGCTCGATGATCTCGAGACGTTCATCGGGAAGTTCGATGCGGCCGTCGATGAGTACGAATCGCTGCTCACCAACAATCGCATCTGGAAGCGCCGCACCGTCGGCATCGGTGTGCTCTCGCCCGAAGAAGCGATCGAGTGGGGCATCACCGGCCCGCCGCTGCGCGGAACCGGTCTCGAATGGGACCTCCGGCGCGCGCAGCCCTACGAGTGCTACTCGGAGCTGCAGTTCGACGTTCCGGTGGGAATCAACGGCGACACATACGATCGCTATCTCGTCCGCATGGCCGAGATGCGCCAGTCGCGACGCATCCTCCAGCAGTGCATTCCGATGATCAAGGCCACACCGGCCGGCGACATCAAAGCGAAGATCTCGCGCGTGATTCGCCCGCCGGAGGGCGAGGTTTACCACTCGATCGAATCGCCGAAGGGGGAGCTGGGTTACTACCTCGTCAGCGATGGGAAGACACAGAATGCCTATCGCCTGCGCGTGCGGCCACCGTCGTTTGTGAATCTGCAGGCGCTGCCGGTGATGGCGAAAGGGCATTTGGTCTCGGATCTGGTGGCCCTGATCGGTACCATTGATATCGTTCTCGGGGAGGTCGACCGATGAAGATAAATTGGAAATTGGGAATTTGGAATTTGGAATTTGGAATTGAGCTCGCGCGAATTTTCTCAATTCCCAATTCCCAATTCCCAAATCCGAATTCATTCGGGGCTATGGCATGAACGCCTGGATGCACTACCTCATCTGGCCCCTGGTGAAATTCCTGGTGGCTTTCATCGTCGTGCAGGTGATCGTCGCGGCGATGAACTGGATCGAGCGGCGCGTGCTCGGCTTCGTCCAGGCGCGTCTGGGACCGAATCGCGTCGGTCCGAAAGGGCTGTTGCAGATCATCGCGGACCCGATCAAGTTCCTGCTCAAGGAAGACATCGTTCCCGCCAGCGCCGAGAAAGTCGCGTACTTCCTCGGTCCGATCCTGCCGCTGATTCCGACGTTCCTCGTCTACTGCCTGATCCCGTTCGGCCCGCCGCCCACGTTCATCGCGGCGCGCGTCAACGTCGCGCTGCTTCTCGTGCTGGCGCTCACGTCGACCGGCGTGTACGGCATCATCCTCGGCGGTTGGGCTTCCAACAACAAATACTCGCTGATGGGCGGACTGCGCTCCGCGGCGCAGATGGTGTCGTACGAAGTTCCGTTCGGGCTCTCGATCGTCGGCGTGTTGATGATGACCGGCAGCCTCGACCTCGTGAAGATCGTCGACTATCAGGGGCAAAACGCGTGGAACTTCATTTCGCAGATCGTGGCGTGCTTCATCTTCTTCGTGTCGATGAACGCGGAGAACAACCGCACGCCATTCGATTTGCCGGAGGCGGAATCCGAACTGGTGGCGGGCTATCACACTGAGTACTCCGCGATGAAGTTCGCGTTTTTCATGCTGGCCGAATACTCGGCGATGCTGGTCAATTGCTGCCTGCTGGTCAGCCTCTTCTTCGGCGGCTGGACGCTCGCGATGTTCGGTTACGGATTGACGTCGAATGTGCTGCGGCACTGGGGCTGGCTCGGCGGGACGCTCGGCGCGGTGATCTTCCTCACCAAAGTCATGACCGTGATGATGGTCTACATCTGGTTTCGCGGGACCTTCCCCCGTTTCCGCTTCGACCAGTTGATGGACCTCGGCTGGAAGTGGATGATTCCGCTCGCGCTCGGGAACATCTTCGTGACTGCGATCTTCATTCTGGCGGGACAGGAGCGGCTGATGTACTGGATCGGCGTCGCAACAATCGGCGCCGTGATCTTCTACATGAAACCGAAAGCGAAGAGGGTGCATGCAAGTCGAGTATCCGAAGCCTAAGTGGAGCGAACGGTTTCTGCTCCTCGACATGCTCGAGGGTCTGAAGACCACGCTGCGCGAGCTCTTCCGGCCGAAGGTCACGATCCGCTATCCGGAAGAACGTCTCGATCCAGCCAACCGGTTTCGAGGAATGTTTCGCTTCTCATTCGATCGGTGCATCGCGTGCAAGTTGTGCGCGGTCGCCTGTCCGATCGACATCATCTACATCGATGTTCATGATGAACAGCGTGAAATCGACGGCAAGATGAAGAAGCTGAAGGTCCTCGATCGCTACGACATCGACGTCAAGCGCTGCATGTTCTGCTCGCTGTGCGAAGAAGCCTGCCCCACAAAACCGAAATCGATCTGGCTGACCACCAAGACCTACGAGCTGGCGACGTACGATCGCAACGATCTCTACTTCAACATGCAGGAGCTCGAGTACTGGGAGAACCGGCCCGAGTTTCCGGGCCTCCCGCCAGATATCGAAGGTGGAACGCCGCCGAAACAGATTCCGGGAGGAGTGGAGTGACGCCGGCACTCATCGTCTTCTTCATCATCGGCACGATCGCGGTCGCTTCTTCCATCCTGGTCATCGCGATGCGCAATCCCGTGCACTCCGCGCTGTTTCTGCTGCTGACATTTCTGTGCGTCGCGGTCCTCTTCGTCATGAAGGCCGCCGAATTCGTCGCGGCGGTGCAGGTCCTGGTCTATGCCGGCGGAATCATGGTCCTGTTTCTGTTCGTGGTGATGCTGATCAACGTGCGGCATCTTCCCGACGAAAAAGTCTTGTCGCGTTTCTGGAAGGGCGGATTCGCGGTCGGGCTGGGGATCTTTATTCTTTTCGCGGCGGTCGTCCGTCCGGGGGTGTATCACGATCAGGTCGGCACTGAGGACCAGCTCCGCACGACATACACGTATCGGCATCGGCGCGTGAAAATGCCCGACGGCAGCACGCAGCGCAGACTTTTCCGCCGCGGAGAGGTTGTCGGGAATTCCGAGGCGGTGGGGATGGCGCTGTATCGGGAGTATCTGGTGCCGTTTGAAGTTGCGTCGCTTTTCCTGCTCGTTGCGATGATCGGTGCGATCGTCATCGGCAAGCGCGAGCTCACGGCGGTCGAAGAAGAGACCGCGCCGGATTTCATCCTCGACCGGGTCGAGACGGAGAAAGACGTCAAGGAGGCGATGAGTGCCTAGCACTGAAGCCTATCTGATGCTCTCCGGCACTCTGTTCGCGGTCGGTCTGATCGGCGTCGTGATCCGCCGAAACATGATCACCGTACTGATGGCGATCGAGCTGATGCTCAACGCCGTCAACGTGAATCTCGTCGCGTTCTCGCATCGGATGTCATCGCTCGACGGACAGGTCTTCGCGATCTTCGTCATCACGGTCGCGGCGGGGGAGGCGGCCGTCGGACTGGCGATCATCATTCAATTGTATCGATTAAAGAGTACTGTTAATGTTGACGAGGCGCGGGAGCTGAATGGATAGCGTCCTGCTGCTGATTCCGCTCCTTCCGGCCTTCGGTGCGCTGATCAACGGCATTCGCTCATTCGCGCGGCCGCTGCAACCGAAGAATCGAAAGATCACGAATTTCGTCGCGCTCGCCTCGACAGGACTCTCGGCGCTCCTGGCTGCCTGGATGCTGATCTCGTATCAGTTTCCGTGGGAGCATCGCTACTTCACATGGATTCCGGCCGGATGGGGTCACGTCACCGGCGGTCTTCTCTCCGACTTTGCGATCAACTTCGCGCTGCGGATCGATCCGCTGTCGCTGACGATGCTGATGATCGTGACGTGGATCGGACTGCTGATCCATGTCTACGCCATTGGCTACATGTCGCACGAGACCGGCTACACGCGCTTCTTCACCTACCTCAATCTCTTCATGTTCATGATGCTGTTGCTCGTGCTGGGCGCGAACTACATCGTCATGTTCGTCGGGTGGGAGGGCGTGGGGCTGTGCTCGTATCTGCTGATCGGCTTCTACTATGAAAAAAACTTCGCGGCCGACGCCGGCAAGAAAGCGTTCATCGTCAACCGCATCGGCGACTTTGGCTTCATCCTCGGCATCTTCCTGATCTTCAACACATTCGGCAGCGCGGATTACGCCAGGGTCTTCGCGATGGCGGCCGCGCATCCGCTGCAATACGCCGGCGCGGCGACCGCGATCTGCCTGCTGCTGTTCGTCGGGGCGTGCGGTAAGTCGGCGCAGCTTCCGCTCTATGTCTGGCTGCCCGACGCGATGGCCGGACCGACGCCGGTCTCCGCTCTGATCCACGCCGCGACGATGGTGACCGCCGGCGTCTACATGGTCGTCCGCTCGAATGTACTCTTCCGCCTGTCGCCGGTCGCGATGATGGTCGTCGCGCTGGTCGGACTCACGACCGCTGTTTTCGCCGCAACGATCGGGCTCGCGCAGAACGACATCAAGAAAGTTCTGGCGTACTCCACCGTCTCACAACTCGGCTACATGTTCCTCGGCGCCGGCGTGGGGGCGTTCACGGCCGCGATCTTCCACGTCATGACGCACGCGTTTTTCAAAGCGTGTCTCTTCCTCGGCGCCGGATCAGTGATTCATGGATGCGGCGGCGAGCAGGACATGCGCAGGATGGGCGGCCTCCGCAAATACATGCCGCAGACCCGGTGGACGATGCTGGTGGCCTGTCTCGCGATCGCCGGAATGCCGCTGTTCGCAGGTTTCTATTCGAAGGATGAGATTCTGTCGGGAGCGTTCGGCTTTCATCCCGGCATCTGGTTCGTGGGCGCATTTGGCGCCGGCCTGACCGCGTTCTACATGTTCCGCCTCTACTTCATGACGTTCTCCGGCAACTATCGCGGCGCGAAGGGTGTTGGAATCGAGTCGTCCGAGCCGGAGCACGGCGGACACTCGCTGATTCCGGATCAGGTCCACCTCGACCAGGGCGACGCGCACAGCGACAAAGGGC
>JALYZI010000182.1 GCA_030948915.1 Acidobacteriota bacterium | reverse complement strand
GGTTCAACTCCCGCCGCCTCCACCAACCTCCAACTCATTTGTTTTCAGCTACTTGTACGCCGCGAACTCTCGTTGACCGCTTCCGCGTGTGCAATGCGTGTGTGTTTCAGACGTAACGCACACTGCCTCAGTCACTTCGAGCTTGCTCCGAAACAGGCGTAGCGCTCGTCGGGGACTGTATCTTCTCTGGATCTCGTAGCGGGTTCAATCCGCGGTCACAAAAAGATCCATCCTTCACGCCTGCTTTCCTTCCACGTGTGTCGCGCCTCACGTATCGCGTAGACGACGATGACGAGCGCCGCTAGGGAATCGGCGAACCACCACCCAAAGAGCGCGTTCGCCGCAAGACCGACGAGGACCGCAACAGCAAGGAGGCCGTCGACGGCGGTGACCCGCGCCTCGAATCGCAGCACGGGATTATCGATCTCAACGCCCACTCGGTGTTTGCCGATGCGAGGGCGAACATCGCAGCGGCCGTGGCGGCGAGCCACAGCATTCCGAGCGGCGATGGTACGGGGTGGATGCTCGAGCGGAGCGCGACCACTGCCTGCGTGATGATATAGAAGGCCAGGAGCGCGAAGGAGACGCTGATGATTCGTAGCGCAATTCGGCGCCGAGCTGCGTGAACACCCGCGAGCTCCCAAACGACGGACACCGAAGCGACGATTTCGATGAGTGAGTCGACACCGAAACCTGCGAGGGCGAGGGAGCGAGCGATAGGCCGCGTAGAACACGATTCCCACGCCGATCACATTCCATGCGAGCGTGATGTACTCGAGCGCGAGGCCGCGCTTCACTCCTGATGCCTTCACTCGCGCAGAGTAACTTCTTCTTCAGTCGTTTCTTGAACCGCCGGTGTGAAGTGCGATCCGGTCAGCCTGAACATTTCGCGTAGCATCAAGTGAACGATGAAGAAATTCGTGGTGTATGTAGCCTTGGCGATCGCGTCGACGGTTCCGGGACTGATTGTGCGATCGGCCGGCGTCCATCTGCCGGCGATGGCGTCGGCCGCCGTATTCTTCGCTGCGATTCTCGGAGCGGGCTTTCTGCTTTCGTGGGGAGCGGAAGCGGCCGAGGAGCATGTTTCGCGCGGACTCGCCGTGGCGCTGCTGGCCCTGGTCACCGTGCTGCCCGAGTACGCGGTGGATATCTACTTCAGCTATCAGGCAGGTGCGCATCCCGCTTCGAACTATGTCGGGTTCGCCGCCGCCAACATGACGGGCGCCAATCGTCTGCTGGTCGGTACGGGGTGGCCGCTGATTGTGTTGCTGTTCTGGTGGCGAAGCGGGAAGCGGGGCGTGCTGTTACAGCCGCAAAACAGTGCCGAGATTGTTTTTCTCGCACTTTCCAGCGTTTACGCGTTCGTGATCGTCATCAAGGATCGTATCGACATCATCGATACGATCGCTCTGACTGCGATTTTCGCCGCGTACATCTGGCGCGTCGGTAACGTCCCCGCGGACGATGATGACGGCAACGAGATCGAAGTCGGACCTGCAGCCGTTCTCACAGAGCTGCCGAAACGGCGGCAGTATGCGGCGATCGCCGGCCTTGCCGTGTTCGCGGCGTTTGTCATCATCGTGACGGCGGAACCCTTTTCCGAGTCGCTGATCGCCGCCAGCCGCGTCCTCGGTCTCAATGAGTTTCTCGTGATCCAGTGGGTTGCGCCGCTCGCGGGTGAGTCGCCGGAGATCATCATCACGATTCTTTTTACTCTCGCTCTGCGCCCAACGATCGCGCTAGGTGCCCTGATCAGCGACAAGATCAACCAGTGGACGCTCCTCGTCGGCATGATTCCTCTTGCCTACTCTCTCGGTGGAGGAAGGCTCGGTGCGCTGCCACTGGATTTCCGGCAGCGCGAGGAGTTTTTTCTGACCGCTGCCCAGTCGCTCTTCGGCCTCGCTCTGCTTCTCTGCCTGCGCCTGAGTCTGAAAAGCGCCTTCGCGTTACTCACTCTTTTCCTTGTCCAACTCGGTCTCGCGTTCGCCTTTCACAATGACGAAAGCCGAACGATTGCCGTGCTGACTTCGATGGGTTGGTTTTACCTCGTTCTGACCGCCGGAATCGTTGTTTGGAACCGCCGCTGCCTGATGGAACGCGTTCGATCAGGTTTGCGCGCGGGAACCGGCACCGGGTGAAGGCGATCCACGATCTAAACGTCTGGACGCTGACTTCTGGTGTCAATAGAAGGACGACTTAAACGAGCTGATCCTTCGGTGAAAGACTTTTGTCAGTGGCTATTTGAATCGATTACTTCGTCGAGTGATTTATCGCGGTGCGTCCCACGCATATAGCATCGGCAGGATGAGGACCGTAAGGAGCGTCGAGGTGACGAGTCTTCCGATAACCACCGTCGCGAGCGGCCGTTGGAATTCTGCGCCGGCGGATGTGGCGATCGCCATCGGGACGAAGCCGAGACTTGCAACGAGCGCGGTC
This sequence comes from Acidobacteriota bacterium, assembly GCA_030948915.1. GTDB lineage: Bacteria > Acidobacteriota > Thermoanaerobaculia > Gp7-AA8 > Gp7-AA8 > Gp7-AA10. Next base: position 17,303 of record JALYZI010000182.1, on the reverse strand, counting down.
ATTAGCACGGGGCGCAGGCGAATGTCGGCCCCTCGCAGCACGGCATCAGTTACCGACGCGCCTCCCTCCCTGAGATAGTTGATCGAGCTGACCATCACCACTCCGTTGAGCACCGCCACGCCGAAGAGCGCGATGAATCCGACGCCCGCAGAAATCGAAAATGGCATTCCGCGCAGCGCGAGAGCAATGACACCGCCGACGGTCGCGAACGCCACGCCCGTGTAGATGAGCGCCGCCTGTTTCGCCGAGCCAAACGTCAGAAAAAGCATCAGGAAGATCAGCGCGAGTGCGAGCGGTACAACGATCAGCAGCCGTCTTGTTGCTCGCTGGAGGTTCTCGAACTGGCCGCCGGAGAGATCGAGCGAAGCAGGCATCGATGTCGTCAGCTCGGGGCTAATTCTATTAGCAGGGCGTGCTGCTCTGACGCCCTCTTCGCACTCAGAAGATCCACGACACGCTGCCCAGAAACGAGCGCGGGGCTGACACATACCGCAACCCGTCCTGGAGTTCGCTGTCCGTAGTCAGAAAGCGCCTGTTCGTTAGATTGCGACCCACCGCTTCGAGACGTGCGCGTCCAAAAGGCGCATAGACGGACGCATCCACGACAGCATACGGACGCGTGAAGTAGACATTGTCGCGATCCAGCGCGCGCTTGCCGACGCCGCGGACGGTCAGCGATCCGCCCAGCGAACGCGCCGGAGAATAGATCGCGGCCATTGACCACGTTCGCCGCGCGACCAGTTCCGGGATGTGGCCGTCGGCGCTCTCTTCCTTCCCGACCTCGTTGACCGCAGTAAAGCGGATGAATTTCGGATCGTGGTACGCGACCCCGGCTCGCAACGTCAGATTTTCGATCGCACGCACGGCAGCTCCCAGCTCGGCGCCGCGGAACCGGATCTCGCCGGCATTGATGCGCGTCGGGTTGCCTTGAACGTTCGCGGTGACGACGGTGTTCGTGAAATGCATGTCGAACACGCTCAGATCGGCATCCCATCTCCGCCCCGCACCTCCGACTTTCAGTCCAGCTTCAATGCTCCGGCTGCGCTCGGGCGCGAGAAGACCTTCATCTTCCTGCGGTGCCGGATCGAATGCCGCCGGCTTGAATGTTCGATTGGCGGCGAGGTAGACATTCGCTGCGTCGAGTTGGGCCGACGGCGTCGCCAGGATCCGATAGACGATCGCTGCTCGTCCCGACACTGCTCCGTCCCGCCGACTCAAACGTGAACCTTCGTCGTTACTGTCGAACGTCCGATGCTCGGTATCCCGGTCATAGCGCAGTCCGCCGGTCGCGGTAAGTCGAGAGCTCAGCGTCCATTCATCTTCCGCATACAGTCCGGCGAACAAGCGACGGTCCGTAAGTCTGATGGGGGTTGCGTCCGCGATGTCGTTGATTGAAGGAAGAGGGCCAGTGAGCGTGTAGGCAAGGTCGAACCGTCGGCCTGCGCTCGTCAGCGACCCATAGTTGGCCGACAGGCCGAACAGCACGCGATGCTTCGGCACGGTCCACTGCAGTCGTACATCCTCAAAGAGGTCGTTGTGTCGCGGACTGTAGTCCGTGCCCGCGCCTTCGACGGCGTCACCATCCACTTTGTCCACGAACGTACGGGCGAGGCGGCGATTGCGGTGTGTGTATCCAAAGACGTTGATGAGCTGCACGCTCGAGCTCAGAGTCCGATCGAAACGCGACGTCAGCCCAAAATCGCGCGTGCCGACCCGCGTGTCACGCAACGCGAGATTGCTTTTGAAGTCGATGCCGTCCGGCAGGGCGCCGGTGTCGCTGTCGATGGGAAGTGGAGCGCCGAAGGCCTCACCGCGATCCAATCCGAACACGCGCAGCTTCAGCGACCCGCCAACAACATTCTTGCTGCCCCATGTCAGGTCGACTTCATCGCGATGTCCGGAAGTGCGCGGTCTCCAGCCATCGTTTCGCGCGCCGGACGCCTTTACCGCCCAATGGCTGTCACCGTTTGCGCCCCCGGTTGAAAATCGGACTTCCTGATTTCCGAAACTTCCGGCCGCGATCTCCGCATGGGTCGCGTTCGGATCTGCGCTGTAGATTGAAATGACCCCGGCAAACGCCGTCGAGCCGTGGACCACTCCGGCTGGCCCGCGGACGATCTCTATCCGATCGATGTTGCGCACATCGATCTGCTGCAGGTCGGGATCATACGTCCCGCCCACCGGAACGCCGTCCAACTCGACGAGATAGGCGTCGAACTCCTTCAAGCCCCACAGCGCGATGTTAGGCAGCATCGAGCCCTGATCGCTTCCGTCGAACGCCTCGACGCCTTTCGCTGTTGCCAGCGCGTCTGAGAGTGTTTGCGCGCCCCGCGCGCGCAGTTCTGCACCCGTGATGACAGTTGTATCCGCGGGTAGATCGATTTCTTGTTCCGGTAACTTCGTCGCGCTGACGACGATTTGTTCGGAAGTCGGTGGGATCGGAGACGATTGTCCGCGCATCGAGACTCCAGGGATGCACATAAGAGCGAGCATGAAGAACAGAGTGGTTCTTTGCATTGCGAACCTCACATTTGCAAGTCACAAAATGCGGCGGAGACGAAACTGGCGACCCGCTAAATGTTCCGCCGTCTCGAAGTGAGGAGAATGTCCGCGACGCTGTCGGCCGAGTTGAAGACCTGCGCCTGGTCGCTGCGTCCGAGCCCGGCGTGACAAAACGAATCCGGATGACCAATGGAATTTTGACGCCCGCATGGGCCGCCGAGCGTGGCCGCGCATTCATCCTGCGGCGGCACCTGGAACCCATGACGATTGAAATGCAATGCATCGGCTGCCAGGAATTCGCAGAGCGACGAGCCGTCGCGTGTTCCTTCGACCCACGCAATTACTCCTTCACCCTCGACCTCGGCCGCCTCTCCGCGTCCTGGCGCTTCGATCAGCGGCGGCCGGAACAAGAACGCCAGGGGAGACGCAACGCCTGAGATTCGCGCCCGAGCCGGAAACACGAAACGGCGTTCATGCCGCTCGTCGCCGAAGCGGAGGAGGATCGTGACTTTCGCTCCCGGCAGGTTCGGGACGCTCCACGCAAAGCGGTGAATGGATGCATCGAGATGTGGCGTGAGACGGATCGGATAGCTGCGACCTGCGTCAATCGAAAGGAACGCCTCCCATTCTTCGACCTCCGGCGGAAGCTTCGCTGCTTCCCACGCGATTGAGACGGTCGATCCGGCCGCGATCTCGACCTGCGCCAGAGGTTCGGTTAGCCGCAGGTCGAGGGGGTCTTCAGCCGCACTGACACGTACTGCCATCAGCGTGGCGATGACGAACGAAGCGCCGCGTCCGAGCCTCATCGCGCGGATGATAGAACTAAATGCCGCGCTAATGCTCGCAACCCCTCGGCTTCACCAACGTCGCTCTTGCGTTCCAAGGCCGCTTGCCGCTGAGCGCCGCGAAGGCGTAGGCATGCTCAATGACCCCAACAGTGATTTCCTCCTCTTTCACGCGCCCAAGTTGCGCCCGCCCCCGGCGGGAGTCGTGAAAGACGAAAGAGTTCTCACGGATGACGTGAGAACTGCGTGATGGCTCTGGGAGAGCTCGCTCAGTGGTTTTTGTCCACCTCTTCGATGCGGGCGTCCGATGGAGGTTTTTCTTTCTGCAGACGCGTCGCCACGGCCTCGGCTTTCCGCATTACGCGGAGCACGTTCAGTCCGGCGATACCTTTGAGCTGCTCGTCGGTGTAGCCGCGACGAATGAGCTCCGCGAAAACGCTCGGAAAGGCGGCAACGCTGTCCAAACCCTCCGGCGTGGTGGTGATGCCATCGAGATCTGATCCGAATCCGACGTGCGCCGCCCCTGCGATCTGCACGACGTGATCGATGTTATCGGCGACGTCCTGCACCGTCGCGCGCGGAGCGGGATTCGCAGCTTCCCACTTCGCGAGCGCCGCCTTTACTTTGTCCGGCTGGCCGCGATAGAGCGCCTTGAGGCGCGCTTCTTCCGCGTCTCTCGCAGCGTCGCGTGCGCGCACTTTCTCAGAACTGAAGCCGGGGACAAACGAGACCATCACGACGCCGTCGTTCTCCTTGAGCCGGACCAGGACGTCGTCCGGGACGTTTCGCGCATGATCCGTAATCGCTCGCGCGGATGAATGCGAGAAAATGACCGGCGCGGCGGCGACGTCGAGAACGTCGTGCATCGTTTTCGGTGCCACGTGCGACAGATCGACGAGCATGCCGAGGCGATTCATCTCGGCGATGACGAGCTTGCCGAAGGGAGTCAGGCCATTGTGGATCGGATCGGCCGTCGCTGAATCGGCCCAGTCGTTGTTGTCGCTGTGCGTGATCGTCATGTAGCGCGCGCCGATCGCGTAAAGCTGGCGAAGAACGGCGAGCGAGTTTCCGATCGAGTGGCCGCCTTCGATTCCGATCAGCGATGCGATCTTGCCGCTGCGATGGATACGCACGACATCATCGGCGCTGCGGGCGAGCTCGAACGTTTCCGGATACATCTCGTCGATGCGATGGACGACGTCGATCTGCTCGAGGACCGCGCGCACTGCATCCGCTCCCTTGAGCGTTGCCGGAACGTACACTGACCAGAACTGCCCGCCGATCCGTCCCTGGCGGAGCCGCGCGATGTCTGTGTGCAGCGGCGGCGTGAGCTTGCTCTGATCCTGCCGGAGGTCGAGCTGCGCGAGATGATCTTTCGCGCGTTCCTCGTACTGGTAAGGAAGATCGTTGTGTCCGTCGATCAGCGGCACCTCGCGCAGGATGCGATCGATGCGCGCTGCAACGGCGTTTGTCTGAGCGTTTGCGGAAGTGGTGAGAAGGACGAGCGCAAGAACGACAGCCTTAAGACGCGTCATGGTGGCCACTACGATAATCCAGCGGCGCAGCGAATCACCGTGGACCATTGGAACCCTCCAGTCCGTCACGATCGGTCCAGCGGCGCTTCCGATCAATTACCTGGCAGGTAATGGGCGGTTTCGAGCCTCCTTTGGCACCGGAGAGGCATTGATGTAAGCGATGCCTTCCAAGCGAATTCTGGTAGTCGACGATGATGCGTCGATTCGCCGACTTGTCGCTACCGTGCTCAAGCGCGAACGCTACGACGTCGAGACAGCGGACGGAGGCGAGGACGCGCTCGCGAAGTTGGAGCGCAACCAGTACGACGTTGTCGTGCTCGACCTGATGATGCCGGTCGTGAGCGGTGTCGATGTGCTCGAGAGGCTCGCGAACCGACACCCGCTGATCAAGTGCGTCGTCATCATGTCGGCCGTTTCGCGACTCGAGGTTGCCCACGCCGTCACGCCGAACGTTTTTGCGGCATTGCGGAAGCCGTTCGAACTGCCGGAGCTGATCAATGCAGTTTCGGGATGCATCGACGCGGGAGTGCAACACGGCGCCTATCGTTCCGCGGCAACGGCTGCCTGAAAACCGCTGCAAACGGCTGCCGAAAAAACATCACATCTGGCACGAAGAATAGTGACGCTCTCGTGCATGTCGTGGCAAAGCATGGTGTACACATTGCTCTATAGACGGGTGGAGGACACTGATGAATAACGAGAGAAAACGAGACGACAATCCGGATCCGATCACTGGCGAGCCCGGCGCGCATCCAGTCGGAGTGGCAGGTGGCGGAACGGGTGGAGCACTGGCGGGCGCGGCAATCGGCGGAGCCGTTGCTGGTCCGGTGGGCGCAGTTGTCGGTGGTGTGGTTGGAGCAGTCGCGGGCGGAGCAGCCGGAAAAGGTGCGGCCGAGGCTGTGAACCCGACGGTGGAAGAAGCACACTGGAGAAAGCAGAGCGGCAAAGAATTCGATCAATACGCCCCGGCGTATCGATACGGATGGGAAGCCGCCGCGCGCAATGACTATCAGGGTCGTCGCTTCGATGACGTCGAGAGAGACCTCGAGAAGAATTGGAGCAAGGCCCGCGGGAACATGAAGAGCGAGTGGAAGGACGTGCGCGACCGCACACGCGATGCCTTCGAGCGCGTGCAGAACAACATGTCGCCCGGAGTAACACGAGCTTCCGAGCAGAACAAGTCAAAGCTGTAGTCCTGAAACAAATTACGATGTGAAGTGTGGCGCGCCGGGCAAAACGTCCGGCGCGTTTTTTCTTTGCTACTTCAATCGGAACTTATACTTCGCCAAAACTTTCTGGCCGATGTCGATCCCGGCAGCCCTCGTTCGACGCTTTGACAGGAGGAAACACAAATGCGAGTCATGGTTCTGGTGAAGGCTGACAAGAATTCTGAAAAAGGCGTGATGCCGGACAAGCAGATCCTCACGGACATGGGCAATTTCAACGAAGAGCTCGTCAAGGCGGGAATCATGCTGGCGGGCGAAGGTCTGAAGCCGACCTCGCAAGCGAAGCGCGTTCGATTCGACGGGAAGAAGCGCACAGTCATCGACGGTCCCTTTACCGAGACGAAGGAGCTGGTCGCCGGCTTCTGGATCTGGCAGGTGAAGTCGATGGACGAAGCGATCGAGTGGCTCAAGAAGGCGCCGTTCGGCGGAGGCACGGAGATCGAAATCCGCCCCATCTTCGAGATGGAAGACTTCGGCGCGGAGTTCACTCCGGAGGCGCGCAAGCAGGAAGAGCGGTTGCGCAAGACGATCGATTCGCGGAAGAAGTAGCGGAGATGACCATGCGATTCATGATGCTGGTCAAAGCGTCAGAAGTGTTGCCCGACATGAGGACCTACAACGAGCAGCTCGCCAAGGCCGGTGTGCTGCTCGATTTATCGGGACTGCAGCCGAACGGAGCGCGCGTGAAATTCTCCGGAGGCAAGTCGCTCGTCATCGACGATCAGGGATCAATCGCAGGTTACTGGCTGATCCAGGCGAGATCGAAGGAAGAAGCGATCGAGTGGGCGAAGCGCGTACCCTTTCAAGATGGCGAAATCGAGATTCGCCGCCTGCTCGAGCTGAGTAATGACGCTGTCTGATACGCATCGCGCGATCGACGCAGTCTGGCGGATCGAGTCGGCGAGATTGATCGCCGGGCTCACACGCATCGTGCGCGATGTGGGTGCCGCCGAGGAGCTTGCGCAGGATGCGCTGGTGGCGGCACTCGAGCAGTGGCCGGAGTCGGGTGTCCCGGACAACCCGGGCGCCTGGCTCATGGCGACCGCGAAGCATAGAGCGATCGATCGCATTCGCCACAACGTCATGCTCGAGCGCAAACACGCCGACCTCGGACGCGAGCTGGAGACGCAGAAAGATACCGATATGGAAGCCGCAATGGACGATCACATCGGCGACGATCTGCTGCGGCTCGTCTTCATCGCGTGTCATCCCGTTCTCTCGACCGAAGCGCGCGTCGCATTGACGCTTCGCCTGCTGGGAGGTCTGACGACCGACGAGATCGCGCGGGCGTTTCTCGCTCCCGAGGCGACGGTCGCGCAGCGGATCGTGCGTGCGAAGCGCACGCTGTCGGAGGCCAATGTTCCGTTTGAAGTTCCGCGTGGCGCGGATTTCGAGGAGCGTCTGTCGTCGGTGCTCGAAGTCATCTACCTGATCTTCAATGAAGGTTACGCGGCGACAGCCGGCGACGATTGGTTGCGGCCGGCGCTATGCGAAGAAGCCCTCCGTCTCGGCCGCATCCTCGGCGAGCTCGTTCCGAATGCGCCCGAGGCCCACGGCCTCATCGCGCTGATGGAGATTCAGGCATCGCGTCTCGAGGCGCGCGTCGGGCCGTCGGGTGAGGCAGTGCCGCTGTTCGATCAGGATCGCGCGCGCTGGGATCGCGTTCTCGTGCGTCGTGGACTGGTTGCTCTCGAACGTGCTGAAAAACTCGGCAGCGCGCTGGGACCGTACGGATTGCAGGCCGCGATCGCAGCGTGTCACGCGCGAGCGCGCACGCCCGAGGAAACGGACTGGCAGCAGATCGCGGCGCTGTATGACGCGCTCGCACAGCTCACACCGTCACCAGTCGTGGAGTTGAATCGCGCCGTGGCAGTCGCGATGGCGTTCGGGCCGGCGGCGGGTCTCGAGATCGTCGACGAGCTGAGATCGGAACCTTCGCTCGAGAATTACCATCTCCTGCCCGCGGTGCGTGGCGATTTCCTGGTGAAGCTCGGAAGGTTCGATGAGGCTCGCGCGGAATTCGAGCGCGCTGCATCACTTACGAGGAACTCGCGCGAGCGCAAATTGCTTCTTCATCGCGCCGCGAACGCATTCGAAGGAGGGAAAAATGCTGGGAGATAAGAACGCCGTCGCCACCATCGCTGTGAAGGACGTCAAGGCCGCCAGGAAGTTTTACGAAGGCAAGCTCGGACTGAAACTCGTGTCCGACCAGATGGGCAACGCGACGTACAAGACCGGCAACACCACCATGCTGGTTTACAAGTCGGACTACGCCGGCACGAACAAGGCGACATCAGCAACATGGGTCGTCGATGACGTGGAAGATCTCGTCAAGACCTTAAAGGCCAAAGGCGTCGTCTTCGAGCACTATGACTTGCCTGGTCTTGCGCGAAATGGCGACATTCACTCTGCCGGGAAACTCAGACTGGCGTGGTTCAAAGATCCCGACGGCAACATCCATCACATCATCAGCGGAGTTTAGCCGCGTCAATCATTCCTTTTGCTTCGAGATAGGGGAACTCGAGATCAGCAGCGGCGCGCGCGCACTTCGCGAGGCTTTGTACGGCGCTTCGGCGATCGCCACCTTGCGCCGACCGTACGGCCGCGACGAACCATGCGTGCGGCATCGCGTCTGCCTCTCTTGCGACTTCCATGACCGACGCGACCGGCATCGTGCCGCGCAATCCTTCCACAACCGCGCCAGTAACTCTGTCGGCGTTCTTGCCTCCATCGCCCAACGCCAGCTTCGCCTGTGCGAGAACTTTGTTGGCGTCAGCGGCGTTACCTTCGATGAGGAGGCCGCCGGCGGCGTAGGCCTCCAGCATCGCGACCGCAGCCGGGTCGATGTCTTTGGCGTTCTGCAGGACGAAGTTGGCGGACTCCGCGAACTCCCCGGCTTCCAGAAGTCGCGATGCGCGCGCCTGTAGCGCGAGAGGCCGCAACTGGGGCGAATGGAGAGCGCTGTCGATCTTCGCGTCGACCGCCGGATCGCCTTTGAGCCGAAGGACCTTCGTGCTGCGCCACCACGTTGTTTCGGGAGCCTCGCGTGATGCGAGGGTCTTCTGCATGTCTGCAGCACCCTGCCAATCGCTCGATGCGAGCGCGAGAAGCCATCGCGCCTGCAGCGCGCCGTAGTCACGTGGTTGCGACTTGCGAATCTCGTCCACTTTCGCGATCGCGTCGGCAGGCTGGCCCTTCGAGATCGCCGCGCTGGCGTAGTAAACGACGACCGTTGCGTCGTGGCCCTGCATGTCGATGGCCGTCGTGAATTCGCGGAAGGCATCGCCGTATCGGTCCATCGCCTGATAGGCGTGGCCGAGTGCGACGCGCGGCCAGACCAGTTTCGGATCGAGGCGGATCGCTTCCTGATACTGCGCCACTGCCGCCGCGGGATCGGCGGTAACGCGGCCTAACAGGTAGTGCGCCTTGCCGGAGTCGGGCGATGCGCTGAGCATCTTTTGATACTCGGCACGTAGAGCTTGCTGCCGGCCGTTCTCGGTATTGACGTCCTGGTATGCGCGATGCGCTTCGAGGTCGTTATCGGCGCAATCGCCAATCCACCGGTGTGCAGTCGCCGAGGCGGCTTCGGGTGAGCCGGCGACGCCGGCCATGTAAACCTGCACGCGACGCGTCGGCGTGTCGCACGGCGCGATGCCGACAGCGCGCTCGATCGCCTTCTTCGCTTCGTCGACTCTTCCTTCCCGCAGACGCATCAATGCGAAGCGCTTCAGATCCACCTCTTTGGCAATGTTGAACGAGATCTTCTTGACGGCACTGGAGCTGTTCGCATCGACGCTGATCGAGTCGGGAGCGGCGCGAAACGGATAGTCGACGTCGCGCTGCTCCAGAAAGCGCTGCATCGCGATGAGCTCTTCGCTGTACGTCGCGTTTTCCTGACGGGCGGCGAAACCGTGAACCGCCCGGCGATATACGTTCTGTCCGGAGACGTTGTAGACGAAAAACCGATCGTGCATGACGGCATCGAAGGGCGACATCTTCTGCAGATCGAATGTCAGGCGTTCGATCGCTTTCGCATCCGAACCGCGAACGATGACCGTGTGCCTGCCCTCGTGCATCTCTTCTTTCTGTGTCGAGTTTCGCGCGAGATCGAGATGCTTTCCGTCGAGATCGAGCTTCACGGCCTGATCGAGCCCGTTGTCGAAGTAAACCTCGATGTTCGTCCACCTGTCCCAGCCCACAAAGGCGACACTGATGACGCTGATCACGAGAATCGCGAGACCGGCGTAGCGAAGGCTCGGACGCACGAGCGTCGGCTGTCCCTGCAGCTTCGCGGTTTTTTGTTTGCGTTCAAATGGCCACCAGCTGCGTCCCGCGCGCCGTTCGGCGTCGCTGAGCTGATATCCGAGGTGGTTTTTGCATTCGCGAATGAGTCGGAGAAAGTTTTTGTCGCGCCCATATGCGGGTTCGAGCGTGAGCAGCTGCTGATATGAATGCAGCGCGTCGTTCCATCGCGACAACTTCATCTGCGACGTCCCCAGCAGGTAGAGCGCGCCGAGTTTGTTGCCGTCCTGGGAAATAGAGCGCTGCAGAATCGGAATCGCGCGCTCGTGCTGATTGAGCTTGTTGAGAATCCAGCCGTATCCATAGACGACTGCAGGATTCGCGGGATCGATTCCGTATGCGCGCTCGTAGAACGGCCTGGCCGTTTCCAACTCTCCCCGGCCGACCGCCATTTGCGCCGCCAGCAGAACGACGTCCGCGTTTTGCGGAAAGAGAGCGACGGCAGCAGCGAGCTCGCGTTGCGCATCGGCGTGCATTTCCCATCCGATGAGCGTGCGAACCAGCGCGATGTGTGTTTGCGGGTCGCGCGGTGCGCGTTTCATCGCGTCGCGGAGCGGATCGGTTGCCTGCGCAACCTTTTGCTTGAATTCATCGGCAGCGATCCGATGGTGCCGCCGGCAGCTCGAGCAATCATTCAGAATCCGATATCGGCGCAGTGGAATGACCGGGATGAAAATGATGCAGATCCACTCACGGGTGTCGTACGACGAAAGTGTCGCCGAGCGCCCGCACGAATCGCAGACATCCACTCGCGCTGAGCGGTTGCCCGCGCCGTAATAGTGCGTACCGATACCGTTGATCGTGTGCGGCACGGATCTCCTCCAGTTTTGGGGTGTGTGCAGAGAAGATAGCAGAACCCTGCCATCAGGTTGTGCGGGCGGTCACACTGCTAGGAACCGAGCGATCGGAGGTACGCGACGATCTGCCAGCGCCGTTCGTCCGGTAGTCGCGACCATGACGGCATGCCGCGCCTGAGGTTTCCATTCGTCAGGAAAGAAAAAAGTGCTGCGTCCGATCGCTCGTGTACTCTCGCGGTCCTGAGGTTGGGCGCATTCTCACGTCCCTCGGCCGTCGCTCCATGACATGCGGCGCAGTGAGCACGGAACAGTTTGGCTCCGGCCATGACGGCTTCCGTCCGTCCGGTGTAAGGGTTCGCCGGTCGGCCGGTTCGACACGCCGCGACGAGAATCGCGAGCAGAAAGGCGGCGCGCTTCATCGGAACAACCTTCCTTCGTACGAGATGCCGAGCCGCACGAACGCTCGATTGCTGTTGGCAGTCAGGCCCCATCCCGGACTCACGCGCAGCGTCGTGCCGCTGAGAAGTGACCACGCGATCGTGGGCGCGACGTAATGCGATGTCTCGGACAACGTCATCCGTCCTTCTTCGCCGAGTCCGCCGTAGAGCTCGAGGCCCAGCGAGAGGTTTTCGCGACAGAAACGGCATTCGGTGGCGGTTGCCGCCAGAACGAGCGGGCGGCTCGTTGCGAGCGCATAGCCGAACTCCCACGGAGCCGCGTTCAGGTGGCGCTCGGCGATGAGATTCCCGGCGAAATTCCAGCCGTGAGTGTTGTTGGAGAGGATCAACTTCGTCTCGAGCTCGCGTTTTTTTTCATGTCGCGATTCTTCGATCGGCGCCGCGAGGTCCCGCCATGAATCGAATCCGACGATTTCCTTGCTGATCTTGTCGGCGCCGTTGACGTCGGCGAATTCGACGTAGAGGACGGGATTGATCCAGTGCTCCTGCATCAAGAGGCGAAATCGATTCTCGAAGCGATAGCCGGTGAAGCCGCTGCCCTCGCGCGACGTCGACTGGCCGTCGAGGTACAGCGCTGTTGTCCACCAACCTTTGGCGCCGTATTCGAGCTCGAGGGAGCCGGCGACGGCGTGGTTGCCGGCTTTTGGTACGCCGAAGACGGGGTTGATGGCGACTTCGAGGCTGCCCGGTTCTTCCATGTGGTGGTCGTAGGTGACGCAGTAAGGGCTCGCCTGAGCGCGGAGTCTGGCTGCAATCATAACGACGGCCAAACTGCTAATGAGACTCAGTCTCAACATGCGGATACGAGCTTAGTGCGGCAATCGCGCTCAGGTCAAGCGTCGCCGCAATGCGAGGACGAACAAAAGGATGAAGCCGGCATCGCACCACGCCCACGGAATCCACATCGCGGGGATCCCCGGCGTCGTGAGCTGATACCAGAACACCAGGCCGGCGTACGCAATCTTCAGCGCGATTCCATATGCGATCAGATTGCGATTGCGATCTGGATCGCGCGCGATCTGCAGGAACATGAATCCGAAGATGATCAGCAGCAGTGCCGGGAACCTGACGTAGCCCTCGTGGTTCGGCGGCGTGATCTGAAAATGGGCATAGACCAGCGGCCAGAAAAAGAAAAAAATCAGGCCGAAAAGACCGTCATAGATTGCGGCGACATAAAAGAGCCATCGGCGCCAGTCGCTCTTCACGAAACTCCGTTGCGAATCGCGCGGCGTTTCTCGAGGAACCGCCGCTGACGCTCGCGCGTCGCATCGCCGTCATAGAGATCGCGCGCGAGATCGCGCAGACCGCGCTCGAGCTGCGCAACACTCATCGCCGACGGCGCGAAATTCACATCGAATAGTGTACAGAGTTCCCATGCGCGTTCGCGCAGGATTCGCCGCTCGCGGCGCAGACGATCGTAGAGCGGCGTTCCGGGAAATGCCGTCTGCACCGTGATCTGCACTTCGAAAAGACCGCTGTCGCGGACAAAGTGCAGCACGTCATCGAATGACTCCGGTCCCGCGCCATCGAGGCCAAGGATGAAGCAGCCGTTCACAGTGATGCCGAAAGATTGGATCCTGTCGATCGCCTCGCGGTAACAGTCGAATTGGCGGGCCTTCCAGTTTGACTTCTGCTCGACCCGCTCCAACGGCGCGCGAGACGGCGCCTCGAAGCCGATCAACACCTGCGCGCAGCCGCTGTCGCGCATCAGCGACAAGAGCTCGACGTCGGAAGCGATCGACACGTCGGTCTCCGTGAACCAGCGAACGTGTTCCGGCGTCAGAGCGCGGAGCAGCTCGCGTCCGTGCGATTTGTTCGCGAAGGTGTTGTCGTCGGCAAACTCGATGAAGGGCTGTGGCCAGATCGATTTGATGCAGTGGATTTCGTCGATGACCTTCGATACCGGTTTGACTTTGAATCCGGGCGCGATGCGAATCGATGCCGCACAAAACTCGCAGTCGAATGGACATCCGCGCTGCGTTTGAACAGTCAGGCGGTTGTACTTTTCCGGGTCGAGCAATTCGAAGCGCGGCATCGGCGCGTCGGCGAGATCGAATCGGAACGGACGCGCGTCGTAGAGCACTTCGAGCCTGTCCGCTTTCAGATCGTCGACGGCGCGACGCCACAGCGGCTCCCCTTCGCCGACGACGACGGCGTCGGCGTGCTGCGCGGCTTCGTGAGGAACGGCGCTCGCGTGCAGGCCGCCGAGGATGACCTTGGTTCCGCCGGCCCGGTAGCGATCCGCCAGCTCGTATGCCTCGTTGATCTGCGCGCTGAAGCTGGAGATCGCGACCGCGTCGAAGTCGCCGGGCAGCCACGGCGCGTCATGCAGGTCGGGCACATCGATGTATTCGAGCTCGACGTCGCGCGGCGTCGCGCCGGCGAGCGTGAGCAGGCCGAGACTCGGAAGCGACGCGATCACGCGATTGCGCTCCACGAATCCAGGCAGCGTCAACCCGAGCGCCGTCAGCTCCGGGTCGTGCGCGCGAACTCCACTCATCGCGAGAAGACCGATTTTCATGTGATGAACCACCCTCCGATCAGGCCACCGAGTCCCACCAGCACCGCCAGCACGGGAATTGGGAAGAGATAGCGGAAACCGGTGCGCCACGCCGTCATGAAGCAACATGCCGGCATCGTTACGAGTGAGACGGCGAAACCTGCGGAGGCGAAACGGGCGTAGACGTTGGAAATCGGAAACGCGATGAGGCTGAGCGCGAAAAGCACATTGATGATGCCGAGCCCGAAGAACGCGATGTGGCCGAGGCGGATCATGCGCCGGCGCAAGGAGGCGTAACCGCCCATCCACTCTTCTCTGTGGAAAAAGACTCCGATCGCCGCGCCGGAAGTTGCGCCGGCGACCATCGCGATCCATCCGGCCATCAGATTGAACCGGGCGGGCTCTACCATGGTGTTGATAATGCGACAACTGCGGCCGGCAATTCTCGCTTTCTCGACTTATGTCTTTCCTCTGGTCGCGACGCCGCTGCTGATCTGGATCTGGTGGCGCATCGCGGCCGGAGAATGGCGGCTCGTCGCGCTGGTCTTTTTCGTCCCTGTGGTGTTCGGCTACGTGGCGGTTTGGGTCGCGAGCCGCGTCGTCAAACGCTGGCGAATGACGGGACCGTGGCGCATCGGCGGCGCGTACATCCATCACGGCTTCATCTACGCTACGAAGTTGTCGTTCGTGCTGCTGCTCGCTACGCGGAATCCGGCGGCCATTCGCAACGGGTCCGATCTGACGTCGGTGGCGTTGCTCGTCGGCGCTGCGACGGCGTTCGGCGGCTGGTGGCACGATCTTCACGCGATTCGCGCGGGCCGGATCGAGTTGATCGATCTCGACGCTCATGCCGCCGAGGAAGCGCTCGCGTCGTTCGCACCGATTTCGTATTTCAGTGTCGGCGCGACCTACGCCGTCGTGACGATCGTGGGATGGCAATACGTCGCTGCTGATCCGCACAACTTCTTTTTGGTATTCGCGGCAGCGCTTACGATTCTGCTGATCGGACCGACGCTCGTGACGATGCAAACGCTACGGTGAGCATCGAAACCGAGCCGCCGTCGATCCCCTCGACCGGAAATGTAACTGCGTCTTCCTTCGCGCTGGCACCCATGACGTAGAGCAGCGGCAGGTAATGATCGGGAGTCGGTGCGGAGAGCATCGCGTCGCGGCCGAGCGTCTCGTATTGCACGAGCGGCTCGTGATCGTGGTCGAGCAGCAGCGCGCGCGCCTGTTTCTCGAATCGCACCGCCCAGTCGAACGGCTCGACCGGGTGACGTCCCCACGCGTAAGCATGCAGGTTGTGAATGAGATTGCCGCTGCCCATGATGAGAACGTCCTCATCGCGAAGCGGCGCGAGACTCCGGCCGATGTTGTA
The DNA here is from genome assembly GCA_030948915.1 of Acidobacteriota bacterium. GTDB lineage: Bacteria > Acidobacteriota > Thermoanaerobaculia > Gp7-AA8 > Gp7-AA8 > Gp7-AA10. The sequence goes on along the minus strand of JALYZI010000182.1, from coordinate 1,820 downwards.
ATGGAATTCGGCAGGCTGTGTTTCGTCGATGCTCAGTTGGACGACCGGAACACTCGCGTCCGGAAAAACGTGACAGAGCACGGACCATGTGCCGTGATCGAGTCCCCACTGCTCGTCCGGCTCTACGACAACCGGCGCGAGCAAGTCCTGAATGCGCATCGCGACGTTGCGATCGCCGGGCGCGGGGTATCGCACTTCATAAAGCGGCTGCGGAAACCCGCCGAAGTCGTGAATCGTCCGCGGACTGTCCATCGCCGTGACGAGAGTGCCCGGCAAGTACCAATGCGCCGAGATCGCCACAACCGCTTTCGGCCTCGGCATCCGATCGCCGATTGCGCGCCACGCCTGCGTGTATTTGTTGCTCTCGATCGCGTTCATCGGGTTGCCGTGCCCGAAGAAAATCGCCGGCATTCGCATCAGACTGCAACCGGCGGATGCGCGAGGCGTTCCACATCGGCAATCGCGCGTTCGACCTGGCGTTCGCGCTTCGCATTCTTGCGCGCGTTGCCGATGACGTCCTCGATCAACGCCCACGTGACATTCGAAGGCTGGTAGCGATCCGGATTCGATTCCGCGACATGCCGTCCCAGAGCGCCCAACGCGGTGTGATATGGCAAAGGAGTCGGATCGTCGATGTAACGCGCGACCAGAAGTCCCACGGCCGCCGATTCAACGTAACCCTCGACTCCGGTGATCTGTCCCGCGAAGAAAATTCGCGGATCGCGTTGCGTCTGAAAGGTGTTCCGCAGATGTTTCGGTCCGTTGATGAACGTGTTGCGATGCATCGACCCGAAGCGTGCGAACGTGCAATTCTCGAGTCCGGGAATCATCTGCAGCACGCGCTTCTGATCGGGGATTTTCATCTTCGTCTGAAAGCCCACGATGTTGAAGTACTCGTCCGACAGATCTTCCTTGCGGAGCTGCACGACGGCATGTGGCCGGAGCCCGGTGGCCGGTTCTTCGAGGCCCACAGGTTTCATCGGACCAAATCGCAGCGTTTCGACGCCGCGCGACGCGATCTCTTCGATCGGCAGGCATCCTTCGAAATGCGCCGCCTTCTCGAAATCGTGCAGCGGATAAAGCTCTGCGCCGAGCAGGGCCTGAATGAACGCCTCGTACTGCTCGCGGTTCATCGGCGCATTGAGATAGTCCGTTCCCGATCCCTTCCCGTATCGCGATTTCCAGTACAGCCTCGAGAAGTCGAGCGAATCGGCGGCCAGGATCGGCGCGATCGCGTCGTAGAAATAGAGACCATCGCGTCCGAGAAAATCGTTGATGGCTTCAAAGAGTGGGTGCGATGTCAGCGGTCCGGTGGCGATTACCAGCCGGTCGTATCCATCGAAATCCAGTGACGTTATTTCATCACGATAAATATTGACTTTTGCTGAAACGGCCTGCGTGACCGCGGCCGCGAATCTCTCGCGATCGACCGCAAAGGCATCTCCGGCCGGAACTCTCGCCTCGTCGCCGCATCGAATCACGAGGGAGCCGAGAATCTGCATCTCGCGTTTGAGAAGTCCGACCGCGTTGGTGATCGCGGACGAGCGGAACGAATTCGAGCACACGAGCTCCGCGAGGTTTGACGTCTGGTGCGCGGGCGTCATCTTCACCGGCCGCATCTCGCACAGATCGACGCGATGGCCGCGCTCGGCGAGCTGAAAAGCGCACTCCGAGCCGGCGAGTCCGGCTCCAATGATCTTGATTCGAAACATGGCGTCAGGCGTCCGGCGTCCGGCGTCAGGCGTCCGGCGTCAGGCGACCACCGAGATCGGGGTGCCGGGCGGAACCTCGCCGGCCAGCTTCAGGATGCCGTCGTTGGT
>JALYZI010000154.1 GCA_030948915.1 Acidobacteriota bacterium | reverse complement strand
GCGAGATTGTCGTCTCGACAATGGCCTCGCGCCGTCGTGCAAATCTATTTCTCTGCGGCGAAATCCTCGACGTAGACGGCCGGATTGGCGGATACAACTTCCAGTGGGCGTGGGCCAGCGGACGTCTTGCGGGCATCCATGCAGCGAAGGCGCTGAATTGACAACACCTCCACGCGGACGTAGCCTCCGCACTCTCCACAATTGATTAGTAAGAAAGGAAGCGTATGAGCCGCAAACGTCTTCTCCTCTCCCTCGCAGTCCTGGTGCTTCTCGTCGTGACCGCCTCAGTCGTTGCGCAGATGGCAGCACCCGCACGGACGTACTCCAACGGATCCGTCTGGAACATCTCCTTCATCCGAATGAAACCGGGCATGGACAGCGCGTACCTCTCCTATGTCGCCACCGATTGGAAGCGCGAACAGGACGCGCTCCGCCAGGAGGGGCTCGCCTTGTCGTACCGCGTCATCCAGACGGAGGCACACTCCCCGACGGATTGGAACCTGATGCTGATGACCGAGTACAAGGATCTCGCCAGCATGGAGGCGGGACAAACGCGCGCCGACGCCGTCCTTCAGCGCGTAATCGGCAGCGATGAGACGCAGCGCCAGGGCTACCGCAATCGTGCCGACATGCGTGAGGTCCTTGGAACGCGCGTGGCGCGCGAGATCAGACTCGTACCCGAAACGACAGCGCGGTAAGAAAATGGCGAACCAATTGGTGGCCCGTTTCGTTCTCGTGTTCGCGATCGCGACCAGCGTCGCGGCGCAGAACACTCAAACGCCCAGGCGGCGGGCCGTCAGTCCGGTTCTGTCCGACCAGATCACGATCCTGCAGACCACCGATCTGCACCACCACGCAAACGGCGCGGGCCACGTCGGACTCGATGTCGATCCGCTGACGGGAACGAGCACCGTCGGCGCATATGCGCGGATCTCCGCCTACGTGAATTACGTGCGGACGACCGCGGGTCATCCTGTGATTCTCGTCGACTCCGGCGACTGGACGATGGGCACGCTGTACGACCTGACGCTCGCCAGCCGGCCGCTCGCGCTCTACTTCCTGAGCGCGATGCGCTACGACGTCGTCACGCTCGGCAATCACGAGTTCGACTACACGCCGCGCGGTCTGGCCCAGATGATCAGCTCCGCACGAAGCGCGTTTGCGTTCCAGACGCCCATCGTCGCGTCGAACATGAGTCTCGGCGGCAATTCCGATCTCGCGCCGTACTTCGGCAGCGGCAAAGCGATCCAGACAACGTACGTCGAGCAGCTCTCGAACGGGATGAAGGTCGGCTTCATCGGTCTCATGGGCGAGGAAGCGGCCATCGATGCCCCGGCCTCCGCACCGGTGACGTTCGCTCCGCTTTCTTCGAGCTACAGCGCCATCCAGTCGATCGTGGACGGGCTTCGCAATTCCGACGGCGTGCAGGTCGTCATCGCGCTCTCCCACTCCGGAACAAATGCGAGCGGCACGGCGGGCGAAGACGTCGATCTCGCGCGGCACGTCCACGGCATCGATGTCATCGCCTCGGGCCACACGCACACGCCGCTCGCGGCGGCGCATGCAGTGACGAACGGAAGCTGGACGACGCAGATCATCGACGCCGGCGCCTTCGGCACCAACGTCGCGCGCCTCGATCTCCGCGTCCTGCGCTCCGCGGGAACAACCACACCGCTCGCCTTCAACAATGTTCCGATGACGGACGCAAGTCTCAGCGCGATCAACTCCGGACTCAAATCCGATGCTGCGACGGCCGGCGTCGTCGCCGCGACTGATCAGCAACTCAACAGAACCCTCGCGCCACTTTTCGCCCAATTTTTTCCCGACTTCGATCCCGCCAATATCGGCAAAGGGATCTATCACCCCGTCGCGGTCGCAGCTCAGGACATGGTTTCGAACGACACGAACCCGGTGCTTTCTCCGAACGGCCTCGGAGATCTGGCCGCCGATTCCGTCCGCAATACTCCGAACGCCATCATCGCTCAGACGCTGGCGGCGGTCGGAGGAAATCCGGCCAATCTACCAGGCTACGACTTCACTCCCTACCAGTTGGGCGTCGTCGCGACAGGCGTACTGCGCGGCAGCCTGCCGGCACGCGTGCCGCTTACCTTCGCCGACATTTACGACATCCTGCCGCTGGGGATCTCTCCTGATACGAGCCAGCTGCTACCCATCGGCTATCCCATGGTCTCCACCTACGTCACGTTGGCGGACGTGAAGAAGATCTGCGCGCTGCAGCTCATCGGCCAGAGCAACCTCATCTCCTCCTCGTTCTACCTGAACATCTCGGGCATTCGCTACACCCTCAAGCCCGCGGAGTCTTACACCTACTTCAAGTACGCCACCGCTGCGGCGGTGCTCGACACCACGCTCCGAAAGCAGGCAGGAGGTTCCGCTGCGGCGCTGCAGGCACTGCTCGCATTCTTCAACCTCGGCATGGATCAAGGCACCGCACTGCAGGCCGCCAGGGCCGCAGGCAATCCGTATGCTGCCGCGATGGTGAAGCTCAACGACGCGAATCCAGATTCAGCGCAGATCACCGCCAACCTCCACGCGATCGGAGAGGTCGGCGGAGCCGCCATCGTTGGCACGACTGCTGTGAACGCCCTGGTGGTCTCGAAGGCCGTCGACGCCATCGACACGGTGGCCGCATTCGCCGCCACCGATACCACCAACACCGGACAGACGACGAACCTGAGCGGCTCGACGCGCATCCGGACGTCCGTCGATCTGTATGCCGTTCTTCTCATCAATGCCGTGCAATCGCAGTACGGCGTTGCGATCACGCCGTATCAGGCGGCGACCGGCACGACGGTTTTGTCGTCTGCCGATTTCCCGACGCTCCTCGCGAATCGCATCGACGCCGCGCCCGCGACGGCAGGCGTTCAGGAGCTGAAGGAATGGATGGCGCTTCTGTCCAACGTGGGGAGCGCGCTCGGAGGCTCCATCGGTCCGGACTACGCTTCCACTCCGATTTTCACGCAGTTCGGCAGTTTCGGCAGCGCCGTCCAGACGCGGAATGCAACCTATCCTCTACCTGCGATCGGCCAGCTCGTCGGCACTATTGCTTCTCTGCAACAGGCGCCGTAGTCGTGCGGATGGCAGTACGCATCAGTTCCGGCCGGAACGGAGAGGAAGTGAAGCGATATCGCTGCGGCGTGGCGCAAACGACCATCCGACGCCGAAATTCGCGGCGACATGAATCTTGTGACCGTTGCGGCCGCTGAGCGTATGCAGCACCGATGTGTAGACATCAAATCGATCGGACACCGCGTAATTCGCTCCGCCCCCGACATTGAAGTGACGGTTGGCCAGCAGCTGGTCGTGGTGCAGAAAAACCGGCGAGTTGTAATCGGGCCACTGATAATTCCAATCCACCCCGCCGATGGTCCTGCCATACGAGGCCAGCGCGCGAACGCCGAACCGCTCCGTGGCGAAGTAGCCGAGGTCGAGATCGACATCGGCGTGGTCGATGCGCCGGCCCAGCACGTGTTCGACTAATGAATAGGCCACCCGCGATTGCACATACGTGCCGGTCGGACAACCGCAGCTGCGGAAGTGCCCGAGCAGATCCGCGACGCCGGCGTAGAACCCCAATGTATTCTCGTGGAGGTCCCGTCCCGCCGCGGAGTGCGCAAAATATGTGTAGTTGTGCGAGGGAATCAACATACTGATGAACGGCGTGAAGGCTGTCGGTCCGCGCAGGAGTTGATATCGGGCGTCGAGCCTGTAATCCTGCCACGTTCCGTGGTAGGTCCCATTGTCGAACGGAAGCTGATGGGGAGACGGACCGTGGTACTTCGCGGCGACGTACGGAACGGCCAATGAAAACGCCACGCGATCGGTCGGACTATATCCGAGCTGCATCACGCCGTAATGCGATTTGATGTGACCGCGCTCGACGATCTCGCCGCGGGCCAGAACATGCTGCTTGATGAAGAGATACTGATAGCCGAAGCTGAGCGTCGTCGTGTCTTTCGCGGGCAGCCAGGCCTGCGCGCGCGCATCGACAGTGCCGAGAACGCACGCGCCAATCAGGACCGCGAGTCGGACTCGGGACATCTCACGCTCGTTTGCGCTGGCAGGCTTCGGCGCTGCCTTTGATCCGTGATGCCATCACGTCGTTGATGACGGTCAGCAATTCGTGATTCCGTTTCGAGACCGCAACCGTGCAGGTGTTCTGCTTCTCGAACTCTTCCAGTTCGGCGCGCGTCGGCTCGAACGCCATCGGGATGATGGTCGGATGTTTCTTTGCTATCGCCGCCGCCTGCGTCGCCGCGGGGAGAGTGTTGAACTCGGTCAGGAGGACGTCGAACGTCCCGGTTGCCGCCGCTGCCTGCAATTCCTCGACGGTGCTGACCGCCTGCGGATGGTGTCCGACCATGCGCAGCACGGTCAGGAGGTGTTCCCGATTTTCCGGTGTCGTCCAGCGCGAGCCCGGCTTCAGATACACCAGGATCGAGGCCGGATGCGTCGCCGCGTACGCGCGCTGGAATCGGACTCCCTGTCCGAAGACAACGAACTTGTCCCCGCAAGCGAATAGCGTCGCCACAGAATTCAATGCCACGATGAGTACCAACACGCCGAGCTTTCGCATGCGATTCCTCCTGAGGTTCAAGTATGCGTTATCCATACGCCGCCTGACAGGCAATGTCAAATTCATACGAGACCGACTCGGTGCATCAGATTCTGGAACCGCGCATCAAGGGAGAGAAAGTCAAAAGCGGGTTCGACGTGCAGAAAAATGAGCCGATTCCCGTGCTCCGCGTACGCTCTCTCCAGCCAGGTAAGTGTCTGCTCGGTGTCGTGTAGACGTGCATGAAGGAGGGCCATCCTGTACGGCCACACATCGCCGGTTTCTTTGGCTTCCTGATCCTCGAGCTCGAGCCGCTTTCTCCAATAGCTGCCCATTCCGCCAGTGCGATACGCGCGATCGAGTTCGGCGATGATCGCGACTGGAAAACCGGCGACGCGAGCCCACTGCTGATAAGCGGAGAACGCCTCCGGCTCGCGCCCGGCGGCAACATATGCGTCTCCCAAACCTTCGTGCAGCTCCGGATCATCGGGATCGTTCGGAATCGCTTTCTGGTACTGCTGAATGGCGATGTCGAATTTGTGCGCCTGATAGTAGGTCCACGGCAACTGCTGGTTGGCAACGCGTCCGAGCGGGCTCAATTCGACGACACGGCGTGATTCGGCCAGTGCTTCATCTGTTCGCCCGGTTACCAACAACAGCTGGACGATCCACGTGTGGGCGATCTCGGAATTCGGATTGAGCTCGAGGGCTCGTCGATACTCGTGGTCCGCGGCTTTCCAGTTCCACTCGTAGTTCGCCAGAACGAGTCCAAGCGAAACGTGAGCGTCGGCGAGATCGGGATCGAGCTTGAGCGCGGTCAGTGCCGCCTCTTTTGCGGTGGGGTACGCTTCAGTCGGCACGAGAATGCCGAAGAAGCCCATGGACGTGTAACAGGTTGCCAGCCCCGCATAGGCGGCGGCGTAATTCGGATCGCGCCCGATCGCTTCCTGAAAGAACGTGATGGCCCGGCTGAATCCCTCGGGATCGGCGCGATTGAAGTTGTACAAAGCCTTGAGATACGCGTCGTGAGCAGCGGGACTGATCGGCCGAGCGCTGGTCAGGCGCTGCTGGTCGGCGGGACTCAAGCGAATGCGAATCCTATCGACGATGGCGCGAGAGAGATCGTCCTGCAACGCGAGAACATCGCCGAGCGGGCGCTCGTACTCGTCAGCCCAGAGGTTTTGCTCCGTGCGGGCATCGACCAGTTGCGCCGTGACGCGCACATTGCTGCCGGAACGGAGGACCGAACCGGTGACGATGCCGGTGACGTTCAATTCCTGACCGATCTCTCGCAGCGACTTCTTGGTGTCGACGTATCGCTCTGCCGAGCTGCGAGGCACCACGCGCAAGGAATGGATCTGCGCCAGGCGCGTGATCAACTCCTCGGTCACGCCGTCAGCAAAGTAACGATCGGATGTTCCCGACAGTTCTCTCAGCGGCAGGACGGCGAGCGAGTCGATCTTCGGCGACCCGGCTCCGCGCGTGGAAACGACCCAGATCGCCGCCACGATCACAACGGCCGCCAAAGCGCCGGCGATCATCTTCATCGCCGGGAATGGAGCTGCCGCGGCGATCGGCATCGGCACGCTTCCCGACTCCAGCGCGATCGCGACGTCGTGCCCCGATCGGAATCGCCGATCCGGTTCTTTTTCCAGGCAACGCCGAACGATCGCAATGAGTCCGGGCGGCAAATCGCCAGGGACGGTGGAGAGCGGATCGGCGGCGAGAATCGCTGCGATCGTCTCCGGAGGTGCGCCTTTGTGAAACGCCGGGCGGCCCCACAGCATCTCGAACACGATCGCTCCGAACGCAAAGACGTCGGTGCGGGCATCAACCGGACGCCCTAACGCCTGTTCCGGCGACATGTACGCCAGCGTCCCCATGACTGTGCCTGGGCCGGTGAGCATGTCGGTGTCCGAAAATTCATTCCGCATCGGTTCATTCACTTTCGCCAGACCGAAGTCGAGAATCTTCACGCGGTCGTCGGCGGTGACGAAGATGTTCTCCGGCTTGAGGTCGCGATGAACGATTCCCTTGTCGTGCGCCGCGGCGAGACCTTTCGCGATCTGAAGGGCGTAATCGGCCGCCTGCCGCAGCGGCAGCGGACCGGAGTAGAGCTTCGACCGCAGCGTCTCGCCAACCAGAAGTTCGGAAACGATAAACGGCGCATTTTCGTGCGAGCCGAGCTCGTAGATCGTCAGCAGATTCGGATGATTGAGAGCGCCGGCGGCGCGCGCTTCCTGCTCCAACCGGCGCCGGCGGACGGGATCGTGAAACAGACTCGCCGGTAGTACCTTGATCGCTACTTCGCGGCGGAGTCGAGGATCGAGACAGCGATAAACCTCCCCCATCCCACCCGCACCCAGCGGCGCCAGAATCTCGTACGGCCCGAGCCGCACTCCGGGCTGAAGGTTCACAGAGTGAAAGCATATATCTCAGCCCGGAGCGCGTCCGGCATCCTTAATCCTGGTTTTCTCCTTCGTTCTCTTCACGCGGCCGGAACTGATGTTTGGCCACCCACTTCGCCACCTTCTCTCCTTGCACCTTTCCGCGTACGACGGAGGTTCGGAAATGCATTCCGCCGTAGATGCGGGCAACGATGATCTCCTTCACCAGATCGTCGGTTCGATAGAACGTTCGCGACGTTCCGGTAACAGTGCTGGACAATGTGATGGTCACGTCCTTCGTGCCGAAAAACTGCCGCAGAGCCTCGGCGAGTGCGCTCGTGACCGCACCGTGCGCCGCCGGGTACTCGGGATGGTTCGGTGTCACGGCGAGCGGCGTCCAATTCGGATCTGGATCGGTCGCTGGATTGCCATCGGTGTCGCCGGCGCGAATGATCGTGACCGGTCTGACGCGCCCGTAATAAAACTTGGAATCCCAAACCGCGATGACGGCGTCACCAACGGACACATACATCTGAGCCATGAATCTCGCTTCGTCGGGAAGACTGAAGTTCTGACCCGCGGCGAAGTTCCGCAGGATGCGGTTGTATTGCGCGCCGGTGTGTTCAGTGTAGAAGCGTCCGATCTCCGTCTCCTCGGGCGTCCGCGTCACGCTGTCGGCCGCGCCGAGGCTCTTGGTCTCGTTGTAATCATCGGCCCAGGTATCGCTTGTGAGAGCGGGAGGTGCATCCGCGCGGAACTGCGATGCGCTGTGCATGGCGAAGGGCCGCATCTGCGCAATCCACGGAGCCTGAGCGGCGGCAAACGCAGGCGGCGTTGGCTGCCAGGCCGCAGGTCCGCTGCCCGGCGTGTAGGCGATCGGTGCGTTGCGGCCGTCGCCACTGCGCTGCGCGAGAAATAGACTCGCGACTTCCTGACCAATGACCACTCCCCGCGACTTCGAATCGCCTTCGGGAATCGCCGCGAGGGACTCCGCGTATCGCGCGTCGAGATACGCCTGCTGCGCTGGATAGAAAGTCTTGAGAACGTTGTAGGCCGCAGCGACGGCTGCAGCTTCCTCAGACGCTCCGGCCGTCGCGCTCGTGGGCGAAACGGCATACACCGTGTAGCGACGGTCGATGGCATTGACCGCGTCGTACATGGCGGCGTTCACGTAGACGAAGTCGATCGTGGCGATTCCGGGAGGTTTGCCGGCGTTTGTGACGATGACTGTCGTGGCGATGGCGTTCCAGTCCTTCACAACGCTGGCGCCGGCGCTTACCAATGGCATGACCGCGACGCAGAACGCGAGCGCCGCGGCGCGAACACTTCGAGATTCTTTTCTCATAGAGCTCTCCTTTCGGCACCCAACATGCGTCGATGGAGGGACTCAGTTTTTGGGTAGTTCTCGCGAACTTCTCTTTTTTGGGGTCAGCCGGCGGTCTCGGTGCTGGCCGCCGGTCGGAGGGCGCGCACGGTGGCGGCAACGGTTCCGAAGACGATGCGGTCGCCGTCGCTGAGCGGATGGACCGCGTGAATGCGTTTCCCTCGCAACGCTGTGCCGTTCTTGCTGCCGAGGTCCTCGAGAGTGATGCGATCGCCGGACAGGATGATCCGCGCGTGGTGACGGGAGATCGAAGCGAAATCGATGCGGACGCCGGCATCGGATTCACGGCCGACAATGTTTTCCCCCTCCCGCAAATCAAATTCGCGATCGCCGATCACGAGCTGCCACAGCGGCGGCCGGCGCCGCGGCACGTCACGATCGATCTCGGGCCCGAACGAGAATCCGAATCCATACACCGTGCGAATGATTGCGTGGTCCTGATCGTCCAGCGCCTCGCGCAACTGATAAACGAGATTGTGGAGATTCGACTTCTCGACGAAGGTGTCCGGCCAAAGCAGATCGTACAGTTCATTTTGCGATACCGCTTTGGGTTGGCGCTCGATCAGCATCTCCAGGAGTTGCAGCGCCTTCAGAGGCAGATGCACCAGCTCCGATCCGCGCAGCAACTGGCGGCGATCCGCATCGAGGACGAAATCGCCAAATCGAACACGCATTGCCAACCGACGAGTCTCCTGAATAGTAGTTGTCCCGCGCGATCTGCGGAACTAGATTGTGGCCGTCGCTGTCAGATTGAAAAACGCAGCGGCCCAGCCGGCGCTCGCTTCAGCTTCCCGATTGCGCGAACAAACCTTCAACCGGCGGCGGCTGCGCGACATGGCCGAGGTGTTTCTTTAACAATTGGATGAGGTCACTGACCGCCAGCGGTTTCGCGACGTAGTCATCGACGTGGAATCGCGACAGCGCTTCAGTGCGATATTTCCGCTCGGTGTAGAGGCCGGTCATGATGATGGCCTTCGCGCGGGCCGTCGCCGGATCCTGCTTCAGGATGCGGCACATCTCGCGACCGTCGAGCTTCGGCATCAGCGCATCGGAGAGAATCAGATCGGGATCGTATTTCCGCGCCAGATGCAGCCCTTCCTCGCCGTTTCCGCCGACGATGAAGCCATATCCGAGTGACGTGACGACGGTCTTCACGATGAGCTGAATGTTCTCGTCGTCTTCCACCAGCAGAACGAGAGGGCGCTTGACCTCCACCGGCTGCGGATTGAGTCCCATCGGGAAGTGCAGGTTCGATCCGATCATTCTCCGTTCAAACAGCGACGGCGGAGCGTCGCCCCAGAAGCGCTGGCGATACGCCGGCGAAGCTTTGCAGAAGCAACTCTTGCAGCCCGGACAAATCAGCGTGTGATCGGCGCCGACGCACGTGCACCAATCTGCCGATGTCGCCTCGAAGATCGTCTGGCATGCGGCACATTGGACTTCGTATTGCTCGACCGGTTTCTCGACCACCACCTCGACCGGCACCGGCACGTCATCCTTCGCAACGCCGGGCGGGGCGGAAGGTTGCTCCTGGGCGCCGAGGTGTTTTTGCAGGACCTGCATCAGCTCGTTGATGGCGACAGGTTTCACAAGGTACTCATCGACATGAAATCGCTTCAGCGCCTCGCTCTTGTATTTGGCGTCGGTGTAGAGGCCCGTCATGATGATCATCCTGCAGTTCGTGCCCGCGGATTCCTCCTTCAGCATGCGGCACATCTCGCGGCCATCGAGCTTCGGCATGAACGCGTCCGACAGAATTAGATTCGGATGGTAAGTGCGGGCCATCTCCAGGCCATCCTGTCCGTTGGTCGCGGCCACGAAGCCGCAGCCGAGACGCTCACAAACGCGACGGACGATGGTGTGGATGTCCTCATCATCTTCGACCAGCATCACCAGGGGCCGCTTCACGTGCTGCGCATCGGGGTTGGCGACGCTGGCGCTTCTCTGGCGGCGAATCTCGCCGGCCTTGACCTCGAGAAAGCGCGACGGCGCCTGCAGCCAGATGCTCTCGCGATAGGAAGGATGCGCGTGGCAGAAGCAGGTGAGGCAATTCGGGCACACGAGCGTGCGGCGCTTCGTGAGGCAACTGCACCATTCGGCCTGCATGGCGTCGAACGGCGCCGCGCATTTCGAGCAGGTGATCGAATATGGCTCGTCGCCGGAGGCCGCCGTTTGCGCGGGCAATTCCGCCGGCATCTCCGCGGGAAGCGCGACCACCAGCGGCGGTGCAGGTTTCTCGGGCGGAGGCGGCGAAGCAATCGGACGTACCTGTCGCGCGATCATGTTGGCCGGATCCTGCATGGCTTGACGCGCGATTCGCACGATCGCGCTGGGATCGTACGGCCGCGCCGCCGACGCCGCGCGGGCGGCTTTGGGAAGCTCGCCCTTGTCGACAGTCAGGACGATCGGAAGTCCCGGACAATTCTGCGAGATCGATTGATGTACTTTTTCGAACTCCTCGAGCTCGACGTCGACGAAGATCGCATCGGGCCGGAATCGAAAGACCTCATCGATAGCGTCGATCCAGCGCTCGACGACTTCCACTTCCACTCCCAGCGCCTTGATTTCGTCAAGAACTTTACCGGCCGCAGCCCGGCGGCGTTCCAACATCAGAATTCTCGGCACGCGCTGCTTCGGCGGTGCGGGTCGCGGCTTGGGTGCCGGTCGGGCGGGCGTTGCCTTGATCGGCTTCAGACGGACGCTGGCCCGCGCCGGAGCAGGAGCAGGAGCAGGAGGAGGTTTCTGCCCCGCTGCCTGGGCAACTTTCAACTGCTGATCGTATTTGCGCGCCAGCTCGACGCGCGCTTCCATCACCTTTCGATCGGCGGCGCGCTTGACGGCCTCCAGATCCTCGACCAGCCGCCGCTGCAGCTCTTCGCGAGCCGCGCGCTCAGCGGCGAGATCGGCGACGAGATCCGATTTCCTGCGCCCTCTCTTCCGCTGCTCGGACCTTTGCGCCAGTCGAATGTCTCGCGGCGCATCGCTGCGGCGCGTTCGCTGCCGTCGCGGCGGCCGCTGCTTCACCATGAGCTCTGCGGACGCGACCGTCACCGGAATCGGCTGCTCGACGATCACCACGGCGGGAGCCGCGAGTAATCCCCGAATCGGACGCGCATTCAATGCAACAGGCACGACGGCTCGCCTGCCGCGCGGAATCGCGCAAATCGCCAGAGTGAAGACGACCAGCACCAGACCATGCGCGAGGTGTACGACACCGCGGAAGGCGACGAACAGAATGACGAACGAGACGACGCCTGCCGTCAATGCGCTCGGCCGCCCTCCCTTCCAGAAGGAGGCGGCGATCGCCAATAGATAGAGGATGACCAGAAGCGCCGGCCGAGTGCCGGCCAGGAGCAGCCCGACGCCTGTTGCCAGAATCGCCAGGTCAATCGGGATGCCGTAGCGTCGCACTGCCTTTTTGGTCGCCGGAGTCATGGCGCGGCCCGTTGTTCCAATTGCTGAGCGTCGCTAGTTCAAGTTCTGCGCCGATTCCCCGGCGACCTCGCCGGACGGACTAGACCGGACCCCTAAGGTGGTGGGCTCGCGGCGTGCCGACAATGCGACGACTGTCTCGAACATTCTGGTCCGCACTATTGACCCGAGGCCGATGAACAGGAAGGTTCGTTACATAACGACTTCTGCTTTCGTGTGCTTTTTCAACAAGAAAGCGTGCCTCAACCTTGTCGAAGCTCACCACCTCGCTGATCTCACGCTGCCGCAGGCGCGCCTCTCCGGCGGACGTCAGCGTTTCCGCTCGCCGCGCTTTCGGCTGACCATGCTCGATCGCGTGCAGATAAGTTCCGCGCTCCCCCGCTGGTTTGTCCTCTTTCACCTGAATCCGATGCGCGAGGGGTTTGGAAGGCATGGGAAGTTGATGTACGCGATGAATGCTGCGGAATTAGCATCGACCGGCGCCGCGCTGATGAGTCGCGCCCGTCGCGATTTCACAAAATGCAGTGACAGCGATGGCGAGGGAGAGACGGCGAAGCACGGTGCATTATCGCCGCCGCGGGCGAAACAGTCAGTGAGAGGTCTCACTCAGCGCGATCACTCCGCTGTGAATCTCGTCGGAGGGATCGCGGAAATATACGCGCGACAGGTAATCCAGCGCCAGCGCGAGGCCCTGGCGTTCACGGATTGTGGCCAGCATCGGCGTCGCCACCGCGACGAATAGAATCGCCGCACCAGTCCAGCTCGTGGCCACCAGGCCGAAATACAACGCGGCAATGCCGAACAACATCGGGATGCGGTCGGTGATCATCATGAACATCCAGGTGTCGCCGTAGTTGCGCTGCAGAAGAAGGTGACAGGCTGCACAACGTTGGTTGATCTCGATTCCACGGCGAAAAATCTGCCCTTCGCCGCATCTTGGACAGCGGCAGCGGAGACCGCGGCGCAGGACGCGGAGCAAGGAATCGCGTTGCGGCATCGTAAGGATTGGAACGGCCGCGGTCCGATCGAGATTCCTCAATGCGACGATGGGCGCCGGCGGCCTTGCGGATCCGGCGTGCGCAGCCGTATCAGAAGTGACTCGCCGTCGACCGTGGTCACCATCGCCGGCAGCATGTCGGGAGGAATCACGCCGTAGCGGCTCGCTGCATCGGACACATTCGGAATCGAATCGACAATAAATGGATCCTCGGGTGACACCGCAGCCGTGCCAGCCACCACGCGTCGCGCGATAACCATTTGAACTGCGAACCACCGGTCGGAACCGAAACGACGTACGGGTCCCCGTTGGCAAGGATCATCGCAGACTGCGCGCAGTTCCATGTTTCACAAGCCGTAACAACCCAGACCCGACTGATCGGGATGCATGGACACACGTTTTGCGCAAACCCTGACCCGACAGCCAGAGTCAGCACTACCGCCGCGAAAACCTTCTTGACCATATTGATCTCCATTTCTTGCCTTTGAAAATCGTATGCCATGGCGATGGCGGCCCGGCCGTAGCAGTCGGCGAACCATTTCCACGACGTGCTGTCCGAATTTGTTCGGCGCTGGATTTCGGTAGCTGCAATTTCTCTTGCGTCGCGTCGGTCTAAGGCGCGACGTTCGTGGTTTCGCCCGATCGCACGCTGATCGAGGATGCCACCGCGATCGTCATCGCGTCGCCGGTCGCGTCGCGAACGGAACTTCACCACGACTCGATCGAGACCGTGACGACGATGTCGATCGAGAACGTTCTCAAGGTAGTCGTCCGCGACGAAAACGACCGGCGGATACACGGATCCATCCCTGACGGGACTGGTGATCAAAGCGATGCACTTCCAGGAGATACGCGACCGCGTCAAGTGATTCCGAGGCGCTCCTGGAGCTCATCGCGTCGCGCGCGGCTGACGTCCAGCTCGGTTCCGTCTTTGAGCCGCAGTGCGTAGTCCCCGCCGGGACGATGCAGGAGTGAATCGATCCGGTCGAGCCGCACGATTGCCGATCGGTGGATTCGAAAGAACACCGACGGATCGAGTTGCTCCTCGAGCGTCTGCATGCGCTCGCGCACAGCGAAGGTTTTGTCTCCGACGTGCAGCTCGGCGTACGGCCCGCTCGCGGTGATGTAATCGATCCGCGCGACCGGAACCACGCGCACCTGGCCGCGCGATTCCACCGCGACGCGGTCGATGAACTTCTGCTTCGGCTCCTCGTGCAAGAACTCGAGGAGACGCCGCGTCATGCCTTCCACTTCGCGAAGCTCGATCGATTTCCGGGCCCGCAGCAGTGCCTGCGCGAAGCGCTCGTCGTCAAACGGTTTCAGAAGATAGTCGATCGCCGCGACCGCGAATGCTTTCAGGGCGAACTGATCGAAGGCCGTGACGAAGATCGTCGCGGGCATCAGTTCCGCGCCGATGGCATCGACGACCTGCAACCCGTTTTTTCCCGGCATCTGCACGTCGAGAAAAACGAGATCGGGCTTCCTCTCACGAATCATCTCGACAGTCTCGTCGCCCGTCGACGCCGTGCCGACGATCTCGACGCGCTTCTCTTTCGCGAGCAAGTCCTCGATCCGCTGCCGTGCCGGCGGCTCGTCGTCGGCGATCAAGACGCGAAGGTTCTTTTCAGCCATCGATCGGAAACGTCAGCGTTGCGATCGCACCGCTGCTGGGCGCGGAATCGAGTGACAGCGAAGCGCGCCCGCCGTAGAGTTGTTCGATCCGCGCCCGCGTGTTGCTCATCCCCACCCCCGCCGCCCCTTCCTCCCGCACCCCCGGCCCGTTGTCGCGTACGGAGACGATCATGTGGTTGCCGTTGCGTCGCGATGCGATCTCGATCACGGCCTCCCCCACCGCCCGGCTCGCGCCGTGCTCGAGCGCGTTCTCCACGATCGGTTGCAGAATCAGGCTCGGGACGCGGACGTCGAGCGTCGCCGGATCGACATCCATTTGAACGCGCAAACGTCCCTGAAATCGGATCTCCATGATCTCGATGTAGCGCCGCAGGAACTCGATCTCGTCGCGCAGCGGCACCATCGCCGCGCCGCGGCTGTCGATCGTGTGGCGCAGCAGCTCGCCGAGTCGCGCGATCATGCGCCGAACGCCGGCGGGATCGCGCTCGACCAGCGCTGCGATCGCGTTGAGCGTGTTGAACAGAAAATGCGGATTGATCTGCGCCCGCAGCGCGTCGAGCCGCGCCTCGGCCAGTTGCGCCTGCAGCTCGACGGATTCGCGGCGGCGCTCCTGATCGCGCAGAAAATATTCGCGCGCGAACCCCGCCGCCAGCACGGCGCCATAAACGAGAAGCTGATTCGCGAAACGGAAGCGGCCGATCTCCCGCAGCGGCGCGAACCCCGCCACGCCGCGACGTCCTACCTCGAAGACCTCCGATCGGACGTAGCCGAGGATGAAATAGATGATGAGGGAGACAGCGAGACCGATGATGATCAGCAGTGGAATGCGCACCAGCCAGCGCGAGCGCGTCATGCTGAGGCGGCTGGTCAGCGAGAAGATCGGCACGGTGAACGCCGCCCACAACCACGCTTCGACGTACGCCATCGCGATCGAACTGGCGGGCGACGTCAGCCGAAAGCCGAAGCCGCGCGGATCGAGGAGCTGGTTCACGGCCGACAGCGTGGCCAGCGCTGTCCAGAACACGAAGATCAGAAGTAACTCGCGGCCGCTCAGCTTCGAATGCGATTCCATCACCTCGGCCACTCTGCAAGCATAGGTCCGGCGCCGTGCATTTCATTACATGCGCGTGCAGTTCGTGCTCGAGCGGAACAGAATCGCGTCCGGGAACGTCATTACATACGCTGGCTCAATGACTCATGGACAGGCCAGCACACAAGGAGACATTCAATGCGTATGAACAAGTGGTTGGCAGCAGCGGCCGTGATGGTCGTCAGCGCGTCGCTGGCGTTCGCGATGCCGCAGGAAGGAAAAGGTTGGGGCGGCCATCGTGGCCACCGCAGCGCAATGAGCGAAAAGTTCGCTCAGAAACTCAACCTCACCGATACACAGAAGCAGCAGGTCCGTGACCTGGATAAGCAGTTCCGGCAGGACAATAAAGCGTTCTTTGAGTCGGCCAGGCAGACCCGGCAGGAATACAAGGCTGCCAAAGAATCCAACGATACGGCCAAGCTGAACTCGCTGAAGCCGGCCGTTGAGTCGCAGAAGGCGCAGATGAAGCAGTTGCGCGATGCGCAGGACGCGAAGATCCTCACGATCCTCACTCCTGATCAGCAGACGCAGTTCAAGGCCCTCCAGACCGAGCGCGCAGCGAAGTGGCAGTCGAAGCGGTCCCAGCAGTAATCCAACGTTCCGCTTTAGTTGGGCACAGGCCAACCAGCCTGTGCCTTTTTTTTTGAAGCCCGTCGCGATAGATCAGGCCGGCCGTTCAAACATACGAGCCACCCCTTCGCCCCACTTCGCGAATTCGAGGATCTGATCCGGAGTCGCGAGATTGCCCGGACGAAACACGAAGATTTCGTTGCCTTCTCCGTTGATCGAGATCCCGGTATTGGTCAGAAGATACTCTCGCGTCTCGGCGTTGGGAAACTCATCGAAGATTGCCCGTTCCGCACTGCGAACGGTATAGGCATCCGCGAATGTCGTTTTGTCGGACGGCGCAGAGAACCTCAGCGGCTCGATGGACATCACCGGCAGATCGAGCCGGTCTGAGCGGACATAGACAACCGTCTGCAATACGTCGTAAGACCAGCGAGTGGAGCCCATTGGTTTTCGCACGAACATGTAATCGAACAGGACGCAGGAGCCATCCCGCCGGACGATTGGATTCGATGTCCATGTTTCCTTACCGCGGAGCTTTTCGAACTTTGCCTGGACTTCGGAGTATTGCGGCGAATCCCATCCGGCGGCAGCCGCGACGCTTGCCAATGCTTTGCGGCGTTTTGTTTCGCCTCGCGATTGCAGGACAGCCCAGAGGACATAGACACCAGCGACGGCAGCGAAAAATGCGCCGAAGAGTAAGTACTCCTCCCAACTGGTGGAAATCACGCCGCCATTCTATCGGCCATCAGATGAACTATGCTGTGCGCATTCGTCCAGAGGAGGCCTGCATGCTTCGTCGGCTCGCGATCGCGCTCGCTATCTGCGCCGCTCCCTCACTTCTCGCACAGACCACCGGCAGCCTTTCCGGAAGAGTTACTGACTCCGCCGGCGCGCCCCTTCCTGGCGTCGTAGTGGAAGTGCAGAGCTCAGCGCTTCAGGGAACGCGCAACACCATCAGCGATAACGCGGGCACGTATCGGTTGCCGGTGCTGCCGCCCGGCGAGTACACAGTGACGTTTCAATTCTCCGAGTGGACGACCGCGCCGCGGAAAAACGTCATGGTCTCGCTCGGAAAAGACACCTCGGTCGATGTTGCGATGCGACCCGTTGCGAGCGCGGAGATCTCGGTGAGCGCAGCGGCCCCTGTCCTCGACACAAGCTCGACGACTCTCGGCGCTAATCTCAATACGCGGACGATCGAAACGCTCCCCAGCGGTCGCAATTACGCTTCGGTCGTGCAGGTGACGCCGGGCGTTTCCTCCGACGCCAATCCTGGCAATCCCGATCAGTCGACCATCAGCGTCTACGGTTCGTCGGGCGCGGAGAATTCCTTCTTCATCGACGGCGTGAACACCACCAACGTCGAGTATGGCTTTCAAGGCAAAGAGCTGAACTTCGAGTTCATCAGCGAAGTCGACGTGAAGACCGGCGGATACGAAGCGGAATACGGACGGTCCACCGGCGGCATCATCAATGTCATCACGAAGTCCGGCGGCAACGAATTCACCGGCGATCTCTTCGGCTACAACGACACCGATTCGCTGCAGGCCAGCCGAAAAGCGGTCGTCTCCACCGCCGGATCGCAGACTGGTTTCACGCGCAGGGATTTCGGCCTCGACCTCGGCGGCTATATCCTGCGGGACAAACTGTGGTTCTTCGGCGCCGTCGATCGCGTGGACAACTCCGTCGACAGCGCACTTCCCAGCGGTCCAAACGAGGGAACGATCGTCACGTCGAAGAGCCGCCGCAATCTCGGATCGGGGAAGCTCACCTACAACGTCGCGCCGAATCATTCGCTCATCGCGACGTTCCTTCAGGACCCGCGCGCCGATACCGGCGCGATCAACGACGCGAATCACACGCTCAACGGCGATCCCAGCACATACCTGGGCCGCCAGGATTTCGGCGGCCGCGATTACGCGCTGCGCTACGAGGGGTCATTCGCATCGAGCTGGGTCGTCACGGGCCAGGCCGCCCGACACAAGGAGAGCAACTCGGTGGGGCCGGCAACGGCGGCCGGCGAAGCGATCGAATATCGCGACCAGGGCAACGACTTCGCGCAGACCGGCGGCTTCGGTCTGATCCAGAACAAGAATTTCGACCGCAAGCATTACGGCGCTTCCGCGATGTGGCTCTTGGGAGGACAGGAGCTGAAGACGGGAATCGACTACGAGACCGAGAAGGCCCAGGTCCTGAAACGGATGTCAGGTGGTCAACAAGTTGACGTTTACGCCAATAAGATCAATCCCGCGAAAACGATCTATCGCCACTTCTACTGGACCACTCCCGATGCAACCGTTGCGAACGCGC
This sequence comes from Acidobacteriota bacterium, assembly GCA_030948915.1. Taxonomy (GTDB): domain Bacteria; phylum Acidobacteriota; class Thermoanaerobaculia; order Gp7-AA8; family Gp7-AA8; genus Gp7-AA10. The sequence goes on along the minus strand of JALYZI010000154.1, from coordinate 2,129 downwards.
CGGTCTCGGCGCTGCTCGCGTCACCCGAGCACAAGATCAACACGCTGTATGTTCAGGACCACTGGTCGATCAGCGATCGCATGGTGCTGAATGCCGGCGTCCGCTGGGACCGGCAACGCATCATCGATGCCGCCGGCGTCACGCAGATCGACATGAAGAAGGACTACGCGCCGCGCTTCGGGTTCGTCTTCGATCCGCAGGGCGACCATCGCGCGAAACTCTTTGGCTCGGCCGGCCGCTTCTTCGAAGAGATCCCGATGGACCTCGTCATCCGATCGTTCTCCTACGAGCGGCAGCCCCGCATCGTCAACTACAGCCCGACCAGCACGACACCCGACGCGAACGCCGAGCGCGATCTCGGAACGCCGTCCGCAATCCTCGGCGGATTCACGGAGCCGTCCGATCCCAACATCAAGAACCAATACATCACCGAATTCCTCCTCAGCGGCGAACGCGAGCTCGCGCCGAACTTCTCGGTCGGCGTCAAAGGCATCTATCGCAATTACGGCCGCGTGGTGGAGGATTTCCTGTGCGCGGACGACGGCACCTATTGCATCGGCAATCCGGGCGAAGGAATCATGAAGCAGGTCTTCACGCTCGATTACTCGACGACCTATCCGGCGCCGAAGCCGAAGCGCACGTTCAAAGGCATTCAGCTCGACGCCACGCGGCGCTTCTCGGGCAACTGGCAGTGGATGGCCTCGTACCTTTTCTCGAAGCTCGATGGCAATTACGACGGCGAGTACGCGCCGTTCACGAATATCGGCGCCGATCCGAACATCTCTGCCGCTTACGACTACTACGACTTCTTCACGAACGGCTCCGATCTGAGCAAGATCACCAACCACGGCCCGCTCTCGAACGACCGGCGGCATCAGCTGAAATTCTCGGGCGTCTATTTCACGCCGTTCCGCCTTTCCTTCGGATGGTCGTCGTACTGGCGCAGCGGCACGCCGCTCACTCGCTACGGCTATTCCGATGCGTACGGCCGCTACGAATTCTTCCTCACGCAGCGTGGAGGAGAAGGCCGCAGCCCGAGCAACTACGACGCCGACGTCCACGCCGGCTACCCGATCGCGCTGGGCAAAACGAAGTTGAATCTGCTGCTGGACGTCTTCGATATTCTCAACGCACAGCGCCCGATTCTTCTCGATCAACGCTGGGGGTTCACGGAGGCCGACAATGCCTCACCGACGCCGGTGAATCCGGCTTACAAGAAACCTGTTCTGCGCACGCCGCCGCTTTCGGCGCGCCTCGGCTTGCGGCTGAGTTTCTGATCGCGACGAAAAAGTCGCTGCGCGCGACGTACCTGACGTTCGGCCTGCTCCTCGGTATCGCCGCGCCGGTTGGAGCATTTGTCATCCGAGCTGTTTTCTTTGCGTCCGTGCGCGGCGCGCCGCTGGCCGATCTCCGTACCAATCGGTTCTTCTATCTCTATCAGCTCCTCGGCTCGTCGGCAGTATTCGCGATCGCGGGATACATCGCCGGAGCTCGCGCCGAGCGTCTACTTCGCGCCGAGGCGTTTTATCAAACGCTGTCGGAACACGATCCGCTGACCGGACTATTCAACGAGCGCGCGTTTCGCAACCGGTACGCGCGCTCGATCGATCGCGCGGCGCGGACCGGTCAGCCGCTTTCGCTCCTGCTGATCGACGTCGACCATCTCAAGAAGATCAACGACCAGCACGGCCACGCCGCCGGCAACGAGGCTCTCGTGCACATCGCGAACGCGCTGCGCGTCGCGAAGCGCGCCGACGATGCCGCCGCGCGATGGGGCGGCGATGAATTCGCGATCCTGCTGGAGGGATGCGACTCGAGCGCCGCGCATCGCGTCGCGAACAACGTGCTGGCGCGCGTGCGGGCCGCGGCAGTTTTTCTCGACTCAGCGCAACTGCCGGTGTCCGTGACGATCGGCGCGTGTACGGCGCGACGCGTCAGGGAGAACATCGATCTCTTCGCCGCGGCCGATCGCGCGTTGTACGACGGCAAGCACGGCGGCCGCGATTGCGCGTTCTTCGTAGAAATAGCGTGACCCGAGACGATTACGGCAGCTGATCCCAGGTACGGCCATCGAGAACCCGGCCGTGTCTGTTCTTGAAGACGCCACCCCATTGTTTGAAGAAAAAAGG
>JALYZI010000143.1 GCA_030948915.1 Acidobacteriota bacterium | reverse complement strand
GAACGACCACGAAGGATTTGCGATTCACGCTTTTCCGTTTGGCGAGAACTGGGAATCGGGCGCACGCCACGGGCGTCGTCCATTCGTAGCTCGCATGTTTTTATGGTGCGCGCCGATCATACGTCCTAAAAGCGGCCCGAGGAGCAATTGGCGTACAGAGGCGGCGCGCAGCATTCCGTCGCGTCCGATGATGCAGAATCACTACAGCTCTGAGTCCTGCAGATTCTCAGGATTGCGACGAGTAGACTCGCTGCTACCCCTGACCTCTGCAAGTCGTGTCACAGTCAGCGGTGGACATGATGCAAGCGAATGATGGACGCGCATGAATCGTGAGACACAACAGCGGCTGGTCGAGCGGCGCGATCGAGGAGTCATTCGCCACGCGAGCTCGGTCTACGGCGCTTCACTCGAGCGCGTTCCTCTCACCGTCTATCTTCCGGAGACGGGGACCGCCCAGATCGTCGTTCTCGCTTCGATCCATGGCGACGAAGCGGAGACGACGGTCGTCGTTTCTGAAGCGCTGCGATGCATTCCGCGAGGCGATCTGCACGCCGCAGTCATTCTCTGCGGCAATCCCGACGGAATGCTGCGCGGAACTCGCGCCAACGCAAGAGGCGTGGATCTGAACCGGAACTTTCCAACCTCCAACTGGAGTCCCGATCCGGTCTGCTACAAGAGTCGCGCGAACGATGCCCGCGACATCGCGCTGAGTCCCGGAGCGGAGCCGGCGTCCGAACCGGAAACGCGCGCGCTGCTCTCACTTCTCGAGCGCTTGAAGCCGCGCGCTGTCGTCAGTCTTCATTCGGCACTGGCCTGTGTCGACGATGCCGGTGCATCGCACCTCGGCCGCCGGCTCGCTGACCGCTGCGCGCTCCCCTTCCTGACGGAGATCGGCTATCCGACGCCGGGCTCGATGGGTACGTGGGCGAGCGAAAGAGAAGTGAATCTCGTGACGCTCGAGCTCGAGGACGCCTCTCTGTACACACTCAAGGATCGTCACGTTCCGATCCTGATCGACCTCATGACCGGGCGCATCGAGCTCGAGGGATAGCCGTGCACATTCTCATCACCGATTCCGGAGTCGGCGGTCTCTCCGTGTGTGCGTACGCCGAGAAGTTCGTGCGCACGCACGGCTTCAAGGAACCGGTCCGCCTGACGTTCGCCAACGCCGCTCCCGAAAACGACTACGGCTACAACGCGATGCCATCGAGGGATATGAAGCTGCAGACGTTCGATCGCTTTCTGAGCAGCGTTACCGAGCGATACGCACCCGACTTCATCTATGTCGCCTGCAACACGCTCTCGGTCCTGCTCCCCGATACTCCGTACTTTCACAAGGCTGTCATTCCCGTGAAGGGCATCGTCGAGACGGGCGCCGAGCTCATGGTGCGGGAGCTCGAAGCCGATCCGCGGAGCGTGGCGATCATCTTCGGAACGCAAACGACAATCGACGCCGGCGCGTATCCGCGGTTGCTCGAAGCGCGGGGAGTGGGGCCGTCGCGCATCATCAGTCAGGCCTGTCCCGGACTGGCCGACACAATCTCCGAAGATCGTGAAGGAGTCCGAACGAAGTCAGAGATCGTCGGTTGGGTGGCAGCGGCGATCGAGAAGATGCAACGCACGGACAGACCGGTCGTCGCCTGTCTCGCGTGCACGCATTACGGCTATCGGAAAGATCTTTTCGCTGGCGCGCTTGCCGACGCCGGAATCTCGGCGAGAGTCGTCAACCCCAATGAGCGAGCAGTCGACGCTCTGTTCGGAACGCGATTGGACGCGGGCGGGGGGATGAACCGCGAAGTCGCCGTGGAGTTCGTGACGCGGTACGCGATTCCGAAGACAACGGTGGAGGCGCTCACCTGGTTCCTGAGCGATATCTCGCCACGAACGGTCGCGGCAATGAAGAACTTTGTACATCTCCCCGATCTGTTCTGACGCGAGCACGCCCCGGAAGCAGCGTCTCGAAGGAGCCGTGAGCGGACCGAGGCGCCCCGCCATTGCTTTCGATGTTGACGCTGTCCACATGCTTCCGACCGGTTGACCACGTCAACATCCGGACCGGACAATGGGTCGATGAAAGCTCCTTACCACCACGGCGACCTGCGAGCCGCCCTGATCCGAGCGGGACTCGAGCTCATTCGCCAGCGGGGGCCAGCCGGCTTTGCCCTTCGTGAAGTGGCGCGGCGGTCGGGTGTTTCCCACACCGCTCCGTACCGTCACTTTCGCGACAAAGCCGCGCTGACCGCCGCGATTGCGGAGGAGGGTTTCACGCAGTTGAGCAAAGCGTTGGGCCGCGCGGCGAGCGGGCGAGGATCGCCGGTGCAGCGGTTGAAGCGTGCCGGAGTCGCGTACGTCGATTTCGCACTGCGCCGGCCCGAGCACTTCAAAGTGATGTTCAGCACCGAGGTCGACCGGACTGCTCACCCCGATGCACGAGCGGCCGCGGAACGCGCTTTCCAGGGCCTGCTCGAACTGGTGACAGCCGGACACAAGGCAGGATTGCTGCGCGGAAAAAACCCGCTCCTGTCGGCGAGAGTGGCCTGGTCCATCGTTCACGGCGTGGCCGTACTGGCGATCGAACGGCAGTTCACCTTTCGCGGCAGCCGGCGCGAGATCCTGGCGTTCGCAAAACACGCAACTGCCGCATTGATCGACGGCCTGGCTGCGCGCTAGCGGAGAAGGAGGCAATGTTGACAGTGGAAACATTCGAGTGGAGAATATCGCCCCGTGATACAGGAAACCGATCGGCCGCGCCGCGTATCCCGCGCCGCAATCGCCTGCATCACCATTGCGATACTCCTCGCGCTCGACGCAGCACGGTCCATCGAAGCCAGGAGGCGGTATGGCCAGGCCGACTCGATCTGGCAGCCGAGGCCGGAAGTCTACGCAGACCTGGCCTGGCCGCCAGGCGCTGGCATCGCTGCCAAAGCGACGACCGGGCAGCGCGTCTTCGCCCGCCATTGCGCCGTGTGTCACGGTCCGGACGGCAGAGGCAACGGTCCCGCCGCACCGTCGCTGATCCCGCATCCGCGCGATTTCACGCTCGGCCTCTACAAATTCAAGTCGACACCACCGGGAGTGCCGCCGACGGACGACGATCTCGTAAGCGTCGTCACCAATGGTCTTCAGGCCAGTGCGATGCCGTACTTCCGCGACATTTTGACTGCGGGCGAGATTCGCGCGGTGGTCGCACATGTACGAACGCTCTCGCCTGCCGTCCCTCCCGCCGGGCAGACCGCGAGCATCACGATTCCGCTGCGCGTCGCCGCTGACGCCGCAAGCATCGCACGCGGCGCCAATCTGTTCGCAGCGACGTGCGCCGGTTGTCACGGAGCGGACGGCCGGCACGGCGGGACGCTCAAGGATGCGAAAGGCTACCTCTCGCGCGTGCCGGATCTCACTGCGCCGTGGACCTTCCACGGCGGCGGCGATCCTGCGCACATCTGGCTTCATGTCACGACCGGACTCGCGGGCAGCTCGATGCCTGCGTATCTCAACGCGATGTCCGGCAGCCAGAGGTGGGATGTCGTCAACTACGTTATGTCCCGCGCGCGGAGAGCGCCGTGGGAATCGGGTGGACGGCTCGAGGGACCCGGCCATCAGCCGGATCTGTTACTCCGCGGTGAGTATCTCGTTCGGGCGGAAATGTGCGGGCTATGTCACACGCAAATCAATCGCACGGGCATCTATCGCGGGGATGACTTCTATCTAGCCGGCGGCATGCGGGTGATCGCGTATCCGCAGGGCGTCTTCATCACCCGCAATCTCACCTCGGACCGCGCCTCCGGCCTGGGCAAGTGGTCCGAACAGCAGATCATGGATGCGGTCAGGAACGGCCGCGCGCCCGACCGGACGCTGAATTTCTGGGGCATGCCGTGGATGTATCTTCACGCGCTGCACGACGATGACGCCCGTGCGATCGCGCGCTACCTGAAGTCGCTGCCCGCAGTGCGCAATTTCATTCCGCCGGCAGCGCACTACGGCATCGCGGAAACGATTGCATCGAAGGCGATGCGGCCGATGCCGACCGCCAGCCCGACGGTGTTGTCGTATCGCGATGGCAACTTCGGCCGGGCACGCGCGTCGAGCAGCGCACCGGTTTCGGCCCGGCTACTCGCCGCGGCACAAGGCTTCGTGTTCCTGGGAGGCGTCGTTGCATGGATCGTCGTGACGCCGCGGGGCAGGCGGACTCCGCGAGGCGCGCGGCCATGGATCGTGATCATCCTTCTCGTTTTCGCGGGTCTCGCCGGCTGGATTCTTTACGCACTTCCAGCGCTGCCGTTTCTTCCGCCCGATCAGGTCGCTGCTGGAGCAGTAGCAGGAATTCCGGAGCTACGAGCAAAATCGTTCGCGACACCCGAGCAAGCCGCGCTGGCAGAGCGGGGCCGCTATCTGTATACCGTCGCCTCCTGCGCGTTCTGTCACGGCAATGACGGCGCGGGCGGTCTGAAAGTCAGCTGGCGGCCGTTTGGGACTCTCTGGGCCAGAAACATCACGCCAGACGCGGCAACCGGACTCGGTCGCTGGACCGACGCAGAGATTGCACGCGCGATCCGCAGCGGCGTGACTGCCGACGGGCGCGTGCTCCACTGGCAGGGCATGATCTGGGATCACGCGTCGAACTGGGACGAGGAGGACATCCGCGCGATCATTGGGTATCTACGGACCCTGCCTCCAGTGCCTCGACAGATTCGATCTGCGACTCCGCCCTCACCGGACGACTGCGCGACGTACACATTCTGGGTTGCGAAAAGCAGTGCCGCCGGATGCCGATGAACCAACACTTACGGTTTCACGACAACACATTCCAGACTTTTTGCCGTGGACGCCGCTTCCATCGCCTCCGGCAACGCAGCGAGCGGGAAAATCCTCGGAACGATGCGCTGGACGTCGAGCCGGCCCGTGCCCAGCAACTCCAGTAATCGCCGATAGGCGCCGGCCGGGTACATGAAGTTGCCGATGATCTCGAGGTTGTTGAACATGAGTTGCATGTAGGGAACCGGTAAGGCCGTCGTCATGCTGCCCATCAGGACCAGACGGCCCCCGCGACGGAGCGAGTTGAGCGCGGCGAGTGTTGCGTTGGGATCGGTGGCTTGTCCGACCATATCGAACGCGATTTGTGCTCCGCCATCGGAAGCCGCGCGCAACGCAGCGGTGTTCGCGTGAACGTCACCCGTGAGCTGCACCGGTGTGACGCGCCCGAAACCTGCGTGTGCGATTGCTTCCAGCGCGGCGGCATTGCGCCCCGCAGCGATCACGCGGCCTGCGCCCATTGCCAGCGCGACGAGGACCGCCGCGCTGCCGTAAGCACCGGTTGCGCCATTCACGATCAAGGTCTCGCCGGCCGCAAGCCGGCCGCGCAACAGACCCCCGAAAGGGATGACACAGCGACTCAAGACCGCGAGTTGCGCGGAATCGAAGTCCACAAATCCATCGGCCGGCGTGACCGCGGCGGCCGGCATCAATGCAAATTCGGCGAGCGTCCCGTTGCGCCAGTCCGCCTGAATCGCTTCGCTTTCCGGACCGAACGACGTGATGCCGATCAGAATTTGCGCGGGCTCCGGAACATTTTCGGCCGCGACAAAATGCGACGACAGGAGGACGCGCTGGCCTGGCTTCAGATGCCAGACATCGCGACCAACGGAATGGATCACTCCGACACCATTCCCCCCCGGAGTGAACGCTCCGCTCGGCGGTCGATAGCCAGGCAAGCGTCCTTCGACGTAGCTCTCGAGATACGACATGAGCGCCGAAGCTTCGATACGGACGAGCACACTGCCGGGGCGTACGTGGGGCATCGGTACATCTCTCAGACGCAGTTCGCCGCCGAGCCGATCGAGTTGCCAGGCCTGCATCAGAGCGACTTCTTTGAAAGCGGATGCGAACGAAAGAACGCCCACATCTCGCGCGATGCGTCGATGCTGCGGCACGTGGATCCGGCGAACCACTCCGGCAGCACCTGGCCGCCGGGCCAGGTGTGTCCGCCTCCGCGAATGGTGTAGAGCACGACGGTCGCGCCGGCAACACAATTCGTATATTCGCGGCGGGTAACATCAGCCGCCACCGCCGATTCCACCGGTTCCGAAGCGCATTGATTTCTTCGAGCCCAATTCGCGACCCATCTCGAGACGTCGGGAAGCGCTTCAACAACCCACGACGTACCGCCTTTGTACAGAGCCATTGGATCGGCGGTTCCGTGAAACGCAATCATCGGCACTGCTCTTCGGTCAGTACACCAGGTCCACGGGAGAGTCTGAGCAGCGCCTACCATCCCGACTGCCGCGATCCTGTCGGAGAGCGTGCAAGCGAGCACAAACGTCATGCCACCGCCGTTTGACATCCCGTTTGCGTAGATTCTCGACCGGTCGATGTTGTAGCTCGCGGCGAGTTTGTCGATCAGCTCCGAAATGAATGTGACATCCCTCGCCAGACCATCTCCGGGCCCCACGTGCCAGACCCTCGGCCCGGCGCTCGCTATTCCTGAGGGGTACACGACGATGAACCCCTGGCTGTCGGCGACGCGGTTCCATTCGCTCAGATCCCTTTGCAGCACAGGCCATCCGCCCGCGCCGTGCATGCTGATGACGAGCGGTGTCGGCTTCGTGCTGTCGTAACTCTTCGGGACGTACAACAGATATTCCCGCTTCTGTCCCGAGGAGATGAGGGAGCCATTGTTGCGATTGCGGACGTAGAAAGAGATTGCGTCAAACAGCACCAACGCGGCCGGCAGGCTGACGAGAATCAGCACCGCGACGATGATTTTGTTCCTGCTCATCGATGCCGATTCCACGCGAGCGCCAGCGGTGCCGCCGACAGTCGCGCCAGCGGAACCGCAAGGATCGCGATGAGCGCGAGAAAGTAAGCCCGGAAAAGCACCGCGGGGACAAGCCACACCAGCAGGCCATACAAAGCGAAGACGACGACATCCCAACAGACAGCGCCGATGAGAATCGCGCGGTCGCTGACGAGCCGGTTGTCGCGCAGGCGCACCGCGATCCAGACAGCGGCCGACAATTTGAGGCACACCAGAAGAGCGAGGATCCACGGCAAGGCGTTCCACAACACGCCAATCAGGAACCTGCTTTGGAAAACCCAATGGACGAGCGGCACGATGACCGAGAGGAACGCCAGCGTAACAAACACGCTCGCCTTGACGACCCACCCGCGGCCGCTCATACCGATGTACAGACTCTGCACGAGCTGCTTCCACGTCGACGCAAGCAATCCCGCGAATGCGAGCAGCACGAACGCGATCGCGCGCGGTCGCCCTACGACTTCGATCAGGCGTTGTGCCCATTCGATCACCAGCGGCATCGTGCCCGAGAGTCTCAGTGCGATCGGGATGGCGACGATCACCAGCAGCCAGGCGGCAACAGCGCTCCAGATCGTCGCCTTCAATTTGGCGGCGATTAGCGAAACGCTGGTCAGCGGCCGCGTCGCCGTGAACGGTGTGACGCCATAGGCATCACTTCCATCGGGATTCGACTTGCCGACTGTCGCGGCGACAAACGCGGCCATGACCGGAGGAGTGAGCAGCGCGCCAACGAGTATTTCGAAGACGATGACCGGCGTCTCGCGAAAGACGAACAGCAAAGCCAGCTCGAACGGCAGCAGGATACCCACCAATGCCGGCAGCGACCGGCCAAGCCGGCGCCATTCGAACCACATTTGAGCGCGAGCGGGCGAAGAGAAATGGTCTCGCCGGCGGGGTACAACATCGACGATCTGTCCCAGCCACCCAAACATTTCGCGCCAATCGGGCACGTCGCCGCGGCGAGCGCGTGCAACCGCGAAGCGCGCGACGAGATATGCGAGCGGAATGTGCGGCGCCAGGATGGCGAGCATTACAGGCTCGGAGGCTTTGAATTCGAGCGCCAGCATTACGGCGGCGTCGATCACAGCCAGCCATAGCACCGTGACGATCACACGCAGGCCTGGCAGAGCGTACGGCATCCACGTGAGCGCCTGCGTCCATGCGAGAAGCGACGCGGCAAGCAGTGCCGGCCAGAGGATGGGAATGTCGATGTCGGACGGCCACGCCGCGAGAATCCTCGTTGCGAACCACAGAAGCGCCATGGCTCCCGTGCCGTAAAGCATCGGCCATCCCACCAGCGCCGCGGTCGTCACAGGAAGCGTGAACATGCGGGCGGGATACATCGATTGACGCGCGGCCAGATCGCCGGAAAGCCCGAAGCTGAACACCGCCAGAAAATACAGGAACGTCGCCGTGATGGGCACGATAACGACCAACGCAAAACTCTGCTCGTCTTCAAAATTGACACGTCCCCCCGGCCCGAGGAAGAAGAGTTTGATCATCGCGAGGACGATCAGGTAGGCGGTCAGAGTGATCAGTCCCCAGCGATGCCGTCGTCGGAATTCCCAGGCGATTGCTGTGACAGCCGATCGCATGATTTACGCGTCCGGAGACGGCGACGCGGCCGTCCCGACATGTGCGACGAAAATCTCATCGAGCGAGGGGACGCGTCCATCGACGCGGTGCGATTCCTTGATGTCGCTCAGCGGCGCGCTCAGAACGATCTTGCCGTGGCTGATCATCGTCACGTGATCCGCGACCTGCTCCACTTCCTCCAGCAAGTGCGATGAAAAGAGCACCGTGCGGCCTTCATCGGCGATCGTGCGAATGACGGCGCCGAGAATGTCGCGGCGAACGATGGGATCGAGGCCCGACGACGGTTCATCCAGCACGAGCAGTTCCGGCCGATACGCGAGCGCGATCAGTAGTCCCACCCGCGCCTTCTGTCCTTTGGAGAGGTTCTTGATCTTCGCCGTTGCGTCGAGTGCGAATGTTTGCCGCAGCTCCTCCGCGAAAGCATCGTCCCAGGCGGGATAGAACGCGCGCGAGTAGCGAATGAGCTCCTCGATGCGCATCCACCCGGGCAGGTCGTTCTCCTCGGAGAGATAGCCGATCCGCGACAGGACGGCGATCGGATCCGCCACCGGGTCGTGTCCGAAGACGCGCACCGAGCCGCTTTGCGCGCGCAACAGACCGAGAATGTGTTTGATGAGCGTCGTCTTGCCCGCTCCGTTTGCGCCGACGAGACCGTAGACCGCCCCGCGCGGCAAGGACAAGCTCACCGAGTCGAGAGCCGTCCTGGCGCCGAAACGGCGCGTCAGCTCGGACACCTGGATGATCGAATCACTGATCTTCATTTACCGTGTCGACACATCGTGGAGTAGTACGAAGCGTATCGTAGTTCCATGAGACCGAGGTTACTCGTCACTTTCGTGGCAATACTCGAGGCGGCGATCGTGAACGCGCAGTATTCCAAGCAGGCCGCTCCTATTGTGGAGCCGTACGTTCGTACGAACAACTTCAGCGGCGTGATCCTGGTCCATCGCGGAGGCAAGGTTCTCATGCGGAGCAGCTACGGTCTCGCGAACGTAGAGCACAACGTGCCGATGCGTATCAACGCGTCTCTACATTGGTTCGCTGTCGAAAATGTTCACGGCGGCTGCGATCCTCCAACTCCGCGACGCCGGCAAGATGACGAACACGGGTTTACATTCCTGGACACAGCTCGTTCCGAATCGCGCGCAGGGGTATTCGCCAATTGGTGTCCGCGATCTTTGCAATGCGCAGCCATACGACTATTCGATCGGAACCGGCGCGGGCTCGGTCTGGAGCACCGTGGATGATCTGCGCCATTGGTTCGAGGTCTTGCGATCCGGCGCCATTCTCGCGAACAGTTCGGTCGACGAGCTCTTTGGCATTTCCAGTGGCAATCCGCTAGTCGGCGGACGATTCGCCGTCGCGAAACGCACGACGAATGAACTCACCGGATGGGACGGGGTGGGCTTTGCCTCGGCGCTCGAATATTCGGCGCGAGATAATCTATTGACGATCGTACTCACGAACCGCAACCGTTCCGACTGTCGCGTCGAATCTTGCACAGGAGCTGACGAAACTCGCGTACGGTGAGACGGCGTCAGTACTCGATCTCGAAACCGCCGCGGTCCCGCCGGACGCCGTCCTCCGTTTGGCCGGCCGATACAAGCTGGGCGACGACTTCTACGTTCCGGGGACGACGCTCAACCTCGTGGCCTGTGGTGACGGTCTTTGCGAACGACAGAAGGACGGCCGGCTGGTCGGCTTGCTGCGCGAGAAAAATGATGTCTTCGTGCACAGATCCAGTTGGGGCCGCATTCGTTTTCATTTCGATGCCGAAGGTAAGGCGACCGGCCTTCGGTTCTACGATCAATTCGAAGCGGTCCGCCTGTCCGACTGAGCTAAACTCCGCCGAAATGTTCAGGATTGGGTTCGCTCTCGCATGCGCGCTCGCGATGCAGGCCGTCGTCTCCAAACCTGATTGAGGAGAGACGCAATCACCGCCGATCTCGCCGAATCGCCGAGCGCTACACCGTGCATCGTCAATGTCGGCGGCACGAAGTGCACCTCGCTGATCCGCATCGACTGTGAGGACCAGTCGTTGTCGACCGCCGCCAACGCGTTGACGAGCCGCATCGGTTGATCGCGGTCGTGCGCTGTCAGCTTCAACGTCGCGAAGTCGAGTGGAATCAAATCCCGGTACCACGCGACGCGTCCGAGAAGCCGATGCAGGTCGTAGAAGTTGCCGCCTCCCTGCATGTGCAATAGCTGCAGGCGTAGCGGCGAGGGATGACCGTCTGGTTGCAGCACAGGCACGCTCTCTTCACGAGTCAACTCGAGACCGATCACGCCGGTGCTCTTCGCCTCTTTCTCGATGAACTCCTCAAAATCGGCTTGCGCCCACTCGTCGGCACAGTTGCGGTAATGGACTCTCAGCTTCTGGAACGCAATGCGATTTTCAGCAAACTCCATTCGGAGTCGCGGACAGGTCGCGCGATTCGGCTTCGGTCTCCTGCGCATTTGCGCCAGGCGCGCCGGCGCAGGCGAAAACGAGCGCCCCGACTAATAGACATGCTTGCTTCGCGCGTGGAGCGAATCATACAAGGCCAGCGTTCAGCCTGGCCGCCGGACACGCGCAAAAACGAGCCCTGCGAGAAACCAGCCCCCGGCGTGGTCGACGAACTGCGCGAGAAGGTAACTCGTCGGGAACCCGTACCAGTTCCAGTACGATCCATCGATGTCGATCGTTGCGACGAGCCCGATCGTCGCCATGAGAAGTGCTCGCCGCCAGAAACCCAACCCACTCGATAAGCTTGCCGCAATCAGCGCACCGACAAAGCCGGCCACCATGTCGCTGACAAATTCGATGCAGATCCACGTCGCAAAGTTCGATCCCAGCCAGGCGCGATCCGCCGGCCGCGGATTGAATGCGACGACGGCCGCGGGGCCGCGTGCGAAACGCGTCGCCCACTCCTGCTGCTGGGCGGCCGTCGCCGCACCGCTCGTTCCAGGCAGAATGTAAATCGCCCTCTCTGGCATCGACCCTCCGAGAGCCGCGAGTATGGCGAGCTCCCGATCGGAAGCGACCACGCGCTCGCCGGCCGTTCCCAGCGGCGGCATGTGGGCGATGGCACTCCAGACAAAGAGGACGAGTCCGCCCGCAATCCCGCCGAAAACGATCTTCTTCATGAGTTGCTCCTAGCGCGATCGATCGTAGCGACGGCAGAAGGCCGGTTGTGCCGCAGGCATGACAACCAGCGTTGCGAGGGTGACAAGATGGGTGCTGTCCGCTATCGTGACCCGAAATGTCGCATAAGTGCCGGAGCATCCTTGTGAACCGCAGCGGCACGGTACGCGCGCATGTCGCCAGCGTGGCGCACGACTTCCAGCACGGACAATCGCTCCCCGAACACTTGCATCCCGAAGATCAATTGCTCTTCGCGTCACGTGGGGTGATGACCGTGCAGACGACCAACGGTCTGTTTGTCGTTCCGCCTTTGCGCGCAGTGTGGATTCCAGCCGGAGTCGCACACTCGATTGCCATGTCGGGTCGGGTCTCGCTCAGAACGCTATATTTCCTTCCGGGACTCGTTCGCCACCTTCCTGCGATCTGCGTTGTATTCCACGTGTCGCCGCTTCTGAAAGAGTTGCTGCTGCACGCATCTGGATTTCCCCATCTGCGAAGGGAAACACCGATACAGCGCCGCATCATCGATGTGATCATTGACCAGCTGAACACGGCCCGCGCTGCACCGTTGCAGCTGCCACAGCCTCGCGACCCACGCGCGCTTCGCATCGCAACGAACCTGCTTGCCGATCCGAGCCAGCAGGGCACGCTCGAGCAGCTGTGCGAAGAAGTCGGGGCCAGCAAACGAACGGCGCAACGGCTCTTCATCGCGGAGACGAACATGTCGTTTGCGAAGTGGCGTCAGCAGCTGCGACTTCTTCACGCGCTGCAGTCGCTGGCTGCCGGTCAGAAGGTGGCCAGCGCCGCACGCGCGGCGGGTTACAACAGCGCCAGCGCGTTCATCGCGATGTTCAGGAAACAATTCGGCGCAACGCCCGCGCAATATTTCCGTGACTGAGAATGGCGCGTTTGCGCCACACATTGACAGTCCGCGAGCACGCGACAGCCATATGATGCGAACCGATGGCATTGTTGACGAGAATCATTGGCTTCCTCGTTACGAATGACTCTGACAGAGCGACGAAGTTTTATCGCGATGTGCTGGGCTTCGGAGTGATCAGCGAAGATGAGTACGCGGTCGTACTCGATGCGAATGGAACCATGATCCGACTCAATAAGGGACGCGATTTCAAGCCGGCGCCGGGAACCGTTCTGGGTTGGGAAGTCGACGACATTGACGCAGCAATTCGGGAGATGGCGCCGCGCGGTGTTCGTTTCGAGCAGTTCAACCTGCCCTTCCTGCAGCAGGATCAGCTCGGCGTGTGGACGCCGCCGAACGGCGACAAGGTCGCCTGGTTCAAGGATCCGGATGGAAACGTCCTTTCCATTTCGCAGCACGCCCGTCGACCTTCCCGGCAGTAGGTCTGCCATGAACCGTCGTCTGGCACTTGCGGCGCGATCCTTGACGATCGGCGCGGTTTTTCTTTTTACCGCAGCAGTCTTCCATCTGTTCGCAACGCCGCACATTGCTGCGATCCTGCGGAAAATGCTCGACGCGAAGGCTTACGGCTTTCTGGAGCCGATCCTGTCCTTCGTGTTCGTGCTGAATGCGATTCTTCTGCTGCCGCTGTCGCTCATCACGTTCATCAGCGCGGCGGGCGTCCGTCGCGGCGAGCGATGGGCATGGCGGATCGCACTCATCAACACACTGACCATCCTGGCCCTGCCGTGTACGATTCTGGCCACGATGGGCGTGCGGTACTTCGCCGGAGCACCGCTCTTTCTCGCGGGCATACTCTCGGTCACCCTGGCCGGAGTCTTCATGCTTCTCGCGTTACTCTTCGCGCGTCGCGACCTCGCGCGAAACGGGTGACATCAGGACTTCGCAGCTATTTTGCGAAGCTCGAATCGCTTGATCTTGCCGGTCGCGGTCTTCGGCAGCGCGTCGATGAACCGAATCGACCTCGGGCACTTGTATGGCGCCAGCAATCCCTTTACGAACTCGCGCAGCTCGCGGACGATCGTCTCGTCGGCAGTCACTCCCGTTCGCAGGACGACGTAGGCGTGCGGTTTATCGAGTCCGTCTTCATCGGCGATCGCGATGACAGCGCACTCGACGACGGATGGATGCCGGATGACCGCACCCTCGACCTCGACCGGTGAAACCCAGATGCCGCCGGCCTTGATCATGTCGTCGCTGCGGCCGCCATGAACGTAGAAGCCATCCACATCGCGCGAGTACTTGTCGCCGGTGCGGATCCACTCGCCGCTGAGCGCCGACTTCGTCGCTTCGTGTTTGTTCCAGTAAAACGCCATCGTCGAGTCTGCGCGAACGATCAGATCTCCCAGCTCGCCGGTGCGGACGGCGTGACCACTCTCATCGACGATATCGACCTCGTATCCCTCGACAGGTTTTCCGCTCGACCCCGGACGGATGCCGCCGCGACGATTGGTGAGAAAGATGTGGCAGATCTCGGTGGAGCCAATGCCGTCGAGGATGTCGACGCCCGTGCGGGCGCGCCATCGCTCGAGTATCGCGGCCGGCAGCGCTTCGCCCGCGCTCACGCAAGTGCGAACAGACGTGAAGTCAGCCGCCGCGCCGTCATCGATCGCCGCGAGCATGTTCGCATATGCCGTCGGAACTGCGAAGAACAACGTCGGACGATGTTGGCGCACCACATCGAAGACCGCCGCCGGGGTTGGACGGCCCGCGAACAACACCGCAGACGCGCCCACATGAAACGGGAAATACTGCGCGTTGCCGAGGCCGTAGGCGAAGAAGAGTTTGGCGATGCTGAAGCAGCGGTCGTCGTTGCGGATTTCGAGCACCGACTTCCCGTACGTCTCGGAGCAGATCCACATGTCGTGCTGCAGATGCACGACGCCTTTGGGCTCGCCGGTCGTGCCGCTCGAGTAGAGGAAAAACGCCATCGCGTCGCGGTGCGTTTCGGCGTACGTCGACCGCGGTGACGCGGCCTGCACGCGCGTTCGCATCTGTTCGACCGTCCACACTTCGGTATCGATCGACGAGAGCTCCGACGGATCGACGATCTGCGGATCGACGACTGTGATGCGTGCGCCGCAGTCTTCGATGACATAGCGGAAATCGGCCACCGTCAACAGCGTATTGACGGGCACCGCGACGGCACCGGCTGCGATCGAGCCCCAGAAGCCGATCGACAGCCACCGCGAATCCGGTGCAATGAACGCGATGCGTTCGTCGCGGCGAGCTCCCGCGTCGCGGAGGACATTCGCAAATCGTCGTACGGCCGCATCGAGCTCGCCGTAGGTCGTCGATCCTTCGCCGTCGATGATTGCCGTTCTGTCCGCGCGCCCGTCACGCACGTGGCGGCCAATGAACCACTCCGCTGCATTGAACCGCAGCGGGAGTCGATCCGCGGCACGGAGGTACGTTGACACGGGACGTTATGATGCACCTCTTTGATCGATCTCGAGTCGCTCTGGTATGGACCTGCACCGGATGATGCGCCGACGCTGGTCTTCCTTCACGAAGGACTCGGATCGGCAACGATCAGTTACATGCATGACGAAGCGGCGGTTCTCGATGACTGTTTTACGGCGACACCGGCACGCCGAATCCGACGTTCGGCCAGCTCGTCGCGGCCGGCTCGGCCACGAACGCGATCCCGGCGTTCGCAAACGTCGACCCGCCGCGGATGTACCAGTTGCAGGTGCGATTCATCTTCTGAGTGACCGATGGAATTTGACCTTCAGCCGACGCTTACCGGACAACTGATCGAGGCCCGGCCGCTGATGCCGGGCGATTTCGAGGCTCTGTTCGAAGCTGCCAGCGACCCGCTAATCTGGGAGCAACACCCGGAAAAGGAGCGCTACCGGCGCGAGGTCTTTCAAAAATACTTCGATAGCGCGATCGAATCGAAGGGCGCCTTCGCGGTGATCGATCGAAAGTCGGGCCGGATCATCGGAAGCTCCCGATACTGGAACCTCGATCTCGCGCAGAACGAAATCGAGATCGGCTGGACATTTCTGGCGCGCGCGTTCTGGGGCGGCGCGCACAACGGAGAATTGAAGTCGCTCATGCTCGCGCACGCGTTCCGCTTCGTCGACCGCGTCGTCTTCGTCATCGGTGAGAACAACCTTCGCTCGCAGAAGGCGGTCGAAAAGATCGGCGCAAAGTTCCTCAGAAAGCGGGACGAAAAAGTCGTCTACAGCATTCTAAAGCCCTGACGGTTCAGGTTCTCGCGCGCGGCGTCACTGAGACGGGCCGCCGATGTGGGCATCTGTCCACGCGCCGCTCCGCCCCCACTTCCACCCACGACCAGCCGGACGCGCCACATTTATCGCAGGCCCACGATTTTCGATTGAACACACGCGGCGCCGGCGGCACCTCAAAGTGGCCTTCAGCCTGCGTCATTTTTCCAGCGCCGGTGTGCCGCGGTACTTCAAATACTTCGGCTGCGCCCTCGCTGTTCGGGCAATCGGGCCACGGACACGGCAGTTGCCGATGCTCGTGACGGTGCTCCTCGCAAACCTTCATGCCGCTCATGCTACCTATTTCCAAGGTTCCCGATCATTGACGGGTGAGAAGATCGGGCGCATGGACGCGTAATGTTTCTCATCAACGCGGAAGGCTTCCAACTCTTTCAAGGCCATTGAATTCGAACGGAAAGAATTCTTCCCAGCTGCGAGCGCCCTCCAGAGTTCGGGATGGATGCGGTGTCGATGCCACAACATTGGATCGCCTTCGGCTTTGCGCGGATCGTATTCGCGGGCATTTTCGACGTAGGCCGCAAACGACTCGACGATCTCCGCGGATATCGCGGCCTTGTTCCTGACAGGCAGCGCCTTCCACGCCGACCAGAAGAGCGTTTCCGGCTCGATCCAGTCACTTTTCAAACGCTCACGTGAGCCGTCGCGATTCTCCTTCTCAGCCGTCTTGTGAAGTTTGCTGACTGCTTTCTCTCCTGCGTACTTCTTCACGGTCGCCTCCGCGTCGATCAGGATCTGATCCTGAAGCAGCGCACCGGCGGCCTTGACCCGCACGTGCGGGTTGCGCGCCAGGCGACGCGCGTTGTGGACGTCGAGAAGCAGCGCCTCGACAAAGTCTCGCGCGCTGGTCCGCCCCATCTGTCCGCGATTCTCCCAACTCGCTTCGCCGTAAAGCATCGACTGCTCGAGCGGCGCATCCGCCTCCGGCACGCGTTCCGGATTCAGGACCTCGCCGCTCTTCACATGGAATTCGCCAGCGATCTGCAGGCGATTCAGATTGCCCTCGCTGTACCGCATGATCTGATCCGGACGATACCCAACCTCGGCCGGATGCGCGGACTGCCAGTAGCCGGGATGCACGTTCTGCGCGCGCAGTCGTACCGCGCGTCCGAAAGCGAAGTTCGTCTGGAAGACTTCGCGCGCCGAACCGAGCGGACCTTTCTTCGCGTCGACCAGGCCGGCTTTCCCAGCGGCGGGCACGAATGCACTATCGAGATAGACGTCGAGCGGCGTGAGCTGGCGGCCACGCGCGCGAGGATGGTAGGCGCCCGACCAGTATTCCTCGATCACGCCGGCGAAGGCGGAGTAGCGCTCCCGCGTGGCCCGGAACGATCGATCATCCGGGTTCGGCCAGTCGAAGAGCCACATCGTGAGCTCGGGCCGATTCAACTTGTCGGCGATCGTGTCGGCGAGAAGACTGCCGCCCATGAACGTTTTCGCCGACAAAGAAAACTGCGCGCCGCCATGCGCCATCGAAGGGCTGAGGCCCGCCGCAATCGGTACGCCCCATACAAACTTTTCGAGGAAGCCGAGGAAGTGTGTGTCGTAAAACCACGCCAGCGGCACCGGCTTGATCCCGTACTCGAACGTCTCGGGATCGAGCGTCCATTTGACTTCGAGGTCGCCCCGCCTCTTGTCATCCCATCGGAAGGTGACGTTCTGGCGGATGTCCTTCCACTGGTCCAGTTCCTTTTTTCGCTTGACGGAATCGAAGAAGCAGTCGGAGTCTTTCTTCCGCTCCGCCTTGCGCCACGTCTTGACGATCTGACGCGCGACCTTGCGAAGTGTTCCGAGCATGTATTCGTCGAGGAAGTAAGCATCCTCGCCGCCCTCTTCCTCGGAAAGCTTGCGCCATTTCTTTACAGACTTCGCGGTCTGAAAGGTCGGCTCCATGCCGACCCAAGCGTCTTCAAAGCTGCTCGTCGTCGGGTCGAGGAACTTCATGTCCCGATGCTACTAGGACGCGGCCTGGCCCAGCAGCCCACCGAGGACCGATGTTCCGATACGGGCGATGTCGTCCGCGATCTGTCCATCGTGATTGCCGTCGAGGATTCGACTCAGATCGCTGACTGCGGTGGATTGTCTCGCCATTTCGAGATTTGCCTGGCCGAGCACCGCGGGCAGCTTCTCCGCATCGACGTTCTGTTCGCGTTTCATTTTCCCCAGCACACCCATCACGAGCGGCGCAAGCATCATCAGGAGTTGGCCGACGCGCGGCGCATCCATTCCGGTCGCTCGCCCGACGCCATCCTCGACCGCAGTGCGGCGTGGACCGAGAATATGGGCGAGGATCGCGCCGCCGCCGCCGCTGCTGAGGAGCGCGCTGAGATTGTCGAGAATACCGCCGTCGTGCGCGGTCAGCGCGTTGTCGAGAGCTGCAGCGCCTTCCGCATTCGCAGAGTTCTTCGAAAGCCCTCCCAGAAGAATCGGGAGGGCCATCGAGATTGCGTTGGAGGTAGCAGCCGTATCCGTGCCGAGCTGCCCGCTCATTTTCTGAATCGTGTCGGGACCGAGTTGCGCCTGGAGCGCATCGAGGATTGAAGTGGAGTCGTCCATACCAGGTCCTCAGTGATTGAGAAGATCCGCGGGAACCTTCCCGCCGTTGTCGGCGAGCTTCCGCATGACTTCCTTGTGCAGCCAGATATTCATCGTAGCGGAGTCGTTCGTGTCGCCGGTGTAGTGCAGATCGGCGGCCAGAGCCTTTCGCGCGTCGAGGCTGCTGTCCATTCCGACGAGCTTCATCAGATCGACGATCGAGCGCTTCCAATCGAGCTTCTCTTTGTTTTCCGAGGCGAGTTTCGTGAGGATTGCGGCAACATCTACCGGCGTGGCAACCGCTGTGGCGACTGTGCCGCCGGTTCCTGGTCGTGCAGCGTCGAACGGACGTTCTGCTGGCGCCGCGTGGTGAAAGATTTTGTTCATCAGATCGCTAAACATTCCCATGGTTTTTTTCTCCCTTTCAAATGACTGACCGGCTGGCGGTCGTTGGACGGCTGACCTTGCTTCGCGGATGCGCGCAGGCCGCCGAGTTGAGCTTCGAACTTTTCGGAGAGCTGCGTTACTTGAAGTGCAAGGCGCGCGCCGAGGATTACTTCAAAAGCAATCCAGCATCCGCAGCGGCTGCCAGAAACGCGTCGACGTGTTCCTGACGCACGGGACCGTAGATTGCCGAGAGTGCATCGCGAATCTCGACCGTCGTTCGCGATCCGTTCGCGAGGTTCAGAGCTTCGTACACATAGTCTCCGCTTTCGCCGCGCAAACCTTCGAAGCGCAGCAGGTCGAGCTTCTCCACCCGCGCGGCGCCGAGGCGATCGGCGAGGTAGTCGTACCCGAAGGCGTCGAGGCCGCCGCGCATCGCCGGATTGCGCCGGTACAACGACGGTTTTGGCGCGACCGGAGCGGCCGCGAAGAGACGCGAAACCGACTGCGCAGTCTCCGCCTCGTACCATTTCTGAAATCGCTGCCGGCTGGCGGCCTCCTCGGGCGACAAACCGCGGATCTGCGCTTTCATATCGGCCGCGCGACGCAGTGCCTGCTCTTCAATGATGGCGAGGATCGCCTGCGCGTCGTCAGGCCGGACGTTCGCGAGAATGACTCCGCACGCAGCGGCGATGAATCCTGCGCGCTTCAACTTGGTCGGATCGATCTTCGACGGTGTATCGCCATTCGTGTGGATGAAGCGATCGGGCCAATCGTTCAGATAGATCGACGGGATGCTCCATGAGCTGTTGCTGTAGACCTCGTGATCGCTGCCGAGGGTCAGAGGAACGAACGCGGCGCGGAGAGCATCGCGTCCGCCTTCCGGTGCGACCAGCGGCCATTTCGCCGACCCAGTCATCGCGTATTGCGATGACTGCGCATCGACGAACATGCCGATCTCGGCTGCGATGTCGTACACAAACGATGGCAGACTCGCCGGCCCGCGCGTGACGTGAAAGATTGTTTTCGTTTCCGCTCCGCCGCCGACCATGTCGAGATGAATCGCCGCTTTGATGCGCGCCGCCAGCTCCGGTTTTCCGTTGAGCAACGCCATCGTTCCCTCGATCTCGGGCGGCCAGACGAAGCGGATCGTTCGCCGCGGCGGAGCGATGCGTTTATCGTCGATGAGTTTTCGCAGCGTGCGCGCAACCTCGAGGATGGTCGCGCATCCGCTGGCGTTGTCGTTCGCTCCCGGCCGCGGATGATCGAGGTGGCAGCTGTAAACGATTTCCTCATCGCGCACCGCGGGATCCGCTCCCGGGATCGTGGCGGTGGTGATCTCGTAGAAGCCGGGATGTTGTCCGGCGCGTACAACAGCGTGCAAACGTATGTGTTCACCTTTCGCGAGGCGATCGCGCAGTGCGCGCGCCTCGCCCAGCGAGATCATGAAGGCGAAGGTCGGCGTTGCGCTGAAGGTATCGAGATGGCCCCATCGCACGAGAGTCTCATCCTGTTTCCACCAGGCTGTGTGCTGGTTTGGCGCGTAGCTGAGGATCCCTGCCGCATTGTGCTTTGCGACCGCGACGCGCTGCACCGCGTCGGCCTGCGATCCGGCCAGCACGATCTTTCCTTTCACATCTTTCGCGAGGTAATCGTTCTCGCTCGATCCTTCGCCGACGTCGATGAGCTCCGCGGTGACGTCGGCGCTCTCGCTGTCTTCGGCGAGCGTAATCGGCGCAGCATCCCAGCTCGCGATTCTCTTCGACGCGTTGCCACCGGTATCGAGCTCCCACAGCTCGGCGAAATCGGCGTCCCAGGCGGGCCGCGATCGCTGCGTCCCGTAGAAAATCTTTCCGTCGGCCGGCAACTTCTCGATATGGGCGTCGGAGTATCCATACTTCTGCAGCTCGCCGAGGATCTGTTCGGCCGCGCGATGGAAGTCGCGCGAGCCGCGCATGCGATGGAGTCGTGAGAGACCTTCGAGATTGCGCTTCGCCGTCTCGCCCGAAATCTCCTCGGACAGCGCAGAGATCTGGGCATCCGGAAGAAGCGGAAGCGTTTGAGCGCCCAACGGTCCGGAGACCGTGAGGATGACGGCAATCGTCGCGAATCGCATAGAGAGGAGTTCACCACAGGCGCCCTACGCCACCAGGGAAACTGGACGCGGGAAACGATAGCACGGGATAATCGCGCGCCTTTTTGGAGAACGCACATGTCGATTTTTGAGCCCGCCCCGTCACCCTGGCCCGGCCGCATGCTCGCGATTTTTCGCATCGTGGCGGCCGCGGTCTTCATCACATCCGGAACGATGAAGATGTTCGGCTGGCCCCCGAGTCCGGTGCAAATGCCGCCGTTCACGATCGCGTCGCAGATGGGAATCGGCGCCATCCTCGAAGTATTCGGCGGTCTTCTGATCCTGGTGGGCTTTCTCACGCGTCCGGTGGCCTTCATCCTCGCG
The DNA here is from genome assembly GCA_030948915.1 of Acidobacteriota bacterium. Lineage (GTDB taxonomy): Bacteria > Acidobacteriota > Thermoanaerobaculia > Gp7-AA8 > Gp7-AA8 > Gp7-AA10. The sequence goes on along the minus strand of JALYZI010000143.1, from coordinate 6,350 downwards.
GGAGAGATGGCGGTCGCGTATTTTCAGTTTCACTATCCGAATTCCCTCTTCCCGACCGTCAACCAGGGCATCCCAGCGATTCTGTATTGCTTCCTCTTCCTCTATCTGATGGTCGCCGGCGCGGGGGTGTGGAGCATCGATGCGATGATCGCCGGCCGGCGTTCGCGAACGTAACCGCCGGCCGCTCTTGACACGGCATCCGCCACCACCGGGCGCGCGATTCTTGCCCGCCTCAGCACGAGCGAAAACCACCGTCACGCAGCTCGCCAGGCCGTTCGATATGAGCCTCCCCGCGATCTCGAAAAGAAACATGTCCGCAATCGCGCCGAAAAGAATGAGATTGTCGCGTCGCGCGTCTTCGATGCTCCGCGCGAGCTCGTGTGGAAGGCGTGGTCCGATCCGAAACACATCGCGCAGTGGTGGGGGCCGAAAGGCTTCACCAACACCATTCACGAGATGGACTTTCGCCCGGGCGGCGTGTGGCGCTTCATCATGCACGGTCCTGACGGCACCGACTATCAGAACAAGATCATCTACCGCGAGATCGTGAAGCCGGAGCGCATCGCCTACTCGCACGTGTCGGGTCCGCTGTTCGAGGCGACCGTAACGTTCACGGCGGAGGGCGAGAAAACGCGCGTCGAAGTGCGGATGGTGTTCGAGTCGACTGCGCTGCGCGAGAAGGTTGCCAGAGAATTCGGCGCCGTCGCAGGCCTCCATCAGCACCTCGACCGACTCGGCCAGTACCTATCGAAAACTTAGCTCCGGCCGCGGAGCGCGCTTGAGCAGATCGGGGACGCGCGGCGAGCAGCACGCCTTGGCGAGCGCCGCGCGGTCCCGCTGCATCTCGGGATCGTCGCTCAGAGTCGCCAGCGTCCGCGCGAAGATTTTCCTGGCCGCGTCGTGCGCCGGCATCTCGATCGAGTAGTGCATCCACTTCGCATCACGGCGGGCCGTGACCAGCCCGGCCTTCCGAAGAAACGCCAGATGGCGGGAAATCTTCGGCTGCGGTTCGCCGAGCGCCTCCACGAAGAAACAGACGCAGATTTCCCCGCCCGACATCAGATTGAGCAGGCGCAGGCGGGTGCGGTCGCCGAGGGCCAGGAACAGCATTTCGAGCTCTTCAGAGGTTTTCTTCATATGCGTCTTGACAAATATGGCTATACGACTCATATTCGTGAATGTGAATATGAGGAGACCATCATGACATCCGTAGTCCAGATACTCAAGCCCCATGTTTCGATCAACGTTCGCAACGCCGAGCGCAGCATCGCGTTCTACAGACAGATGCTCGGAATCGAACCCTCCAAGGTCCGCTCCGGCTACGCGAAGTTCGACGTGCAGAATCCGCCGCTCAATCTTGCCCTGAACGAAGTCCCCGCCCTGCCGGGCGCCGGCGCTCTCTCGCACCTCGGCTTTCAGGTGTCGTCGACCGATGATGTCCTCGCCATCCGGCAGCGGTGGGCGGAAGCCGGCCTGATGACGCGCGACGAGATGGATACGAACTGCTGTTACGCGAATCAGAACAAGACCTGGGTCACCGATCCCGACGGCAACGAGTGGGAAGCATTCGTCGTGCTGCAGGACAACCTGCCGGAACAGGAAGCCTGCTCGGCAACATGTTGCGCGCCGGCGGTATGATCACGCGCCGTGACCGACGTAAAGAATCATCCAGTCGTATCTCACGACAAGTGGATTGACGCGCGCGTCGCATTGCTGAAGAAGGAAAAAGAATTCACGCGCTTGAAGGATGACATCGCGCGGCAACGGCGCGAGCTGCCGTGGGAGAAGGTCGAGAAGAAGCACGTCCTCACCGGTCCGAAAGGCAAAGAAGCGCTCGCCGATCTCTTCGAAAACAGAAGTCAGCTGATCGTCTATCACTTCATGTTCGACCCGAGCTGGGACGCGGGATGTCCGCATTGCTCGCATGCCGCCGACAGCTTCGACGGCATCATCGTCCATCTCAATCAGCGCGACGCGACGATGGTGGCTGTCTCGCTCGCGCCCTACGACAAACTCGCGGCCTACGAGAAGCGCATGGGCTGGTCCTTCAAGTGGCTCTCCGCCTCGGACGCCGATTTCAACTTCGACTACCGCGTCTCATTCACGCCGGAAGAGTTGGCGAAGAAAAAGGCGAACTACAACTTCGCGATGCAGGATCCCGGTCCGCCACAGCGCGAGGGAATCAGCGTCTTCTACAAGAATGCGTCCAGCGAGATTTTCCACACCTACTCCGCGTACGCGCGCGGCATCGAGATCGTGATGGTCGACTATCAATATCTCGATCTCCTGCCGAAGGGCCGCAACGAAGATGGCCGCGGCCCGTTCTGGGTGAAGCGGCACGACGAGTACGACTCAGTTCCGCGCGGCTAGTTCCTCTGCCTGACGCAGGAGCGCGTCGAGCTCGGCGCGCCGGAACAGGCGGCCGCCAACAATGACCGCGCGGATCTTCTCCGTATTGTGGATGTCATCAAGCGGGTTCGCGTCGAGAAGAACCGCATCGGCGATCTTTCCCTGTTCGATCGTGCCGAGGTCGTTTGCGCGATGCGTGACCGTCGCGGGCGTCAGCGTTGCGGCGCGCAGGGCCTCGAGCGGAGTGAGGCCGCATTCGACGAGATTCGCCAGCTCCCCATGCAGCGTGAAGCCTGGAATGCGCGTTGCGGCGATGTCCGTCCCGGTCACCAGCGTGACGCCATCCTTGTGCAACTGCCTGACGACCTGTCGGAACTCTGCGACCGTGGCGCGCATGCCCTGCAGTTCTTCCGCTGACATCGGCGGCGGCGCAACTTTCTTCGCGGACGCGGCGACATAGCGCAGCCGCGGATCATCTTTGGCTGCCGGATCCGTGACCGGCGCCCAGGCGATCAGCGTCGGGTCGACAACGGTGTGATTCTTTACGAAGCGCGCGAAGAGTTTGTCGGCGTCCGCCTCGCGAAACTTTCGGATCGCGTCCGGAAGTGGTTCCTTGAGCGCGGCCGCGAATGTTCCTTTGAAGAGCGTTTCGGTGTGCTCCAGCGTCACCTGTCCGGAATCGGACGCCTCCTCCGGGCTGACGTTCATCGGGATGTGGCCCACGACGTCGATGCCGAGCTTTTTCGCTTCATGGATGAGCGCGAAGTAGGAATCGCGCGGCAGGCGGCGATGAATCTTCAGAAAATCGACGCCCACTTCCTTCAGCGCCCGCGCGACGCCGCGAGTCTCATCCGGATTTCCAGCGACCATCTGGTACTGATTGAAACTCTTGCCGTTGAGAATCGGCCCCACCCGCAGAATGCGCGGGCCGACGAGCGCACCGGCGCCGATGCGGGCGCGCCAGTCATCGATCTCCGCGAGCTTCGAACCCATGTCGCGCACGGTCGTCACGCCGTTTGCGATGAGCAGTGGAAGGGCGCTCGACGTCGTGTAACTGAGGTGGACGTGCATGTCCCACAAACCAGGAATCAAAAACTTGCCGCGGCCGTCGACGACTTCGGCGTCCGACGGTGTTGTATTTCCGATCTCGGCAATGCGGCCGTCGCGGATCACGACCGTGACGTCGCGTCGCGGATTGGCATCAGCCGGATTGATCACCGTCACATGCGTGATCGCGAGCGATGCTCCATGGATGTTGGATGCAACGATCAACAACGCACAGAGCACTGCTCGCGGGATTCGCATACTTGAATCTTACGCAGCGGCGACTGCGGGGTTCTTTCGCCGCAGAGCCAGATTTGCGAACGCGCCGATAACGCCGATGCCGAGCGCAATCAATGCCAGCGGCTCGGTCGTCGCGAGTCCGACGAGCGCATCAACTGAATAGCGGCCGGGGCCGGTCAAAGCGAGGCCCGAAGCGGCTGATGCGTAGAGCAGCGGCACTTCGATTCCGCCGCTCGTCGCGAAGAGGCCCTTGCCCCAGTGGGCGGTGACTGCGGCGACGATCATCACCGACAGCACGAGGGCGGGTCCGATGGGACCGAGGAAGCCGAGCGCCAGCAGCAGACCGCCGCCGAATTCGCTGAGACCAGCGAGAGTCGCGAAAAGTTTCCCGGGCCGAAAGCCGATGGTCTCGAAGAAGCCGCCCGTGCCTGCGATGCCGTATCCGCCGAACCATCCAAAGAGTTTCTGGGAGCCGTGGGCCGCCATCACAAGGCCAAAAACCAATCTGATCAATAACAAGCCTGTGTCCATAGACTATCCTTTCTGTAGTCACTATACAAAAAGATGTTGCTAGGAATTCCATCCCATGCGGTCGTATTCTCATCGGGTAGATGAAGGCGGCCAACCCCATCCTTTGCGAGGACTTCCATCGAGCCATCGAGCTCATCGGGCGCCGATGGACGGGGGCGATCGTGTTTCTGCTCCTCCGCTCGCGATGCCGCTACGCCACGCTGCGCGACGCTATCCCCGGAATCACCGATCGCATGCTCAGTGAACGCCTCCAGGAGCTGGAGCGGGAAGCAATCATCGAGCGCACAGTCGTTCCCGAGACTCCAGTCCGCGTGGAATACGCGCTGACGAAAAAGGGGCGTGCGCTGGCTTCGGCGATCAATGCTGTCGGCGAATGGGCGCACAAGTGGAACGCGCCGGCCAGGCGCAAGTGAGACGGCGTCAAGCAGGCAGCCGTTTTCCGCGAGTCTCTTCGCCGAACGGAAGAAGCAACATCCCGATCACGAACGCGATTGCTGTGAGCGCGACCGGCTTTCCGATCGTGTGATAGTGAGCGACGCCCGCGCCGACGAGGAACGTGATGCCGGCGCCGGCGAATCGCCCGATCGATGTTGCGAATGCGAACGCGCTGGCGCGGCAGTCTGTCGAATACTGTTCCGGCAACCACAGCGTGTACATCGCGAAGTTCGCGCCGCCGAAACCGAGGAAAAACAGAACGACGAAGAAATCGAAGAGAGCGCGCGGAAGATAGAAGATGTAGCCGAACCCCAGCGCGATCGCGATACACATCAACGCGAAATACAACCCGAGGGTGAGGCGGCGTCCGAGTTTCTCGGCGATCCAAGGCAAAGCGACGCAGCCGAGAATCGTGCCGGCGGACAGGAGCATCGTTCCATACGACGCCAGCCGCGCCGCATCGACGCGTGCAAAGCCCTCCCGCGTCGCGATCTGCGTCACCGAAGCCGGGACATAAACGGACCCGGCCCACAAACCGACGATCGACACGAGGAGATAGATCGAGTTGAGGATCGTTCGCCGCGCGTAGACTGATGAGAAGAGTGCGCCGAACGATTCGCGCATCGTCGGGCGGCGTCGCCCCTCCCAACGCGAGGATTCACGCACGCCGTAACGAATGAATCCGACCAGCAGCGCCGGCAGTCCGCCGATGACGAACATCGCGCGCCATCCGTAAACCGCGCCGACGAAATAGTTCGCGATCGCGGCCAGGAAGAATCCGAAGTAGTAGCCGGTGTGCATCAAACCGGCGCCCATCTTCCTCCGCTCCTCCGGCCACTCCTCGGCCACGAAGGTTCCGCCCATCGACCACTCGCCGCCGATGCCGATGCCCGCCAGCAGACGAAAAATCGCGAGCTGCCAGACGTTCGTTGCGATCGCACCGAGGAACGTGAAGAGCGAGTAGCAGAGGATGGTCAGCATCAGCGTCCGGACGCGACCGAAGCGATCGGCTACCGGCCCCCAGACCATCGAGAGTCCCCATCCGACTAGAAAGAATGCGAAAAGAACACTCCCGTAGTAGCCGACGTGAGCGGCATCCGAAGAGATTTTCGATCGAGGAAGAAGGTCGGTGAGCGCGGGCACGAGGACCAACGCGTAGATGAACGAATCCATCCCGTCGAGCGCCCACCCACCCCAGGCAGCCCAGAAACCGCGGACCTGATTGCGCGTCAGCAACAGGCCGAGTGTATAGCCGGAGCGCCGCCATGTTGCCGGCGCTCCGTCCCTTACGCAGGAATGACGAGATGCGTCCCTTCGCAACGCCGGACGTCGAGCCGTCGCCCTGTACAGCCTGGTTGATGGTATTGAGATCGGGCCAATGTCCTCCTCGGGCTCGGTATTTGCGACTCAGTGCCTGTTATGAACTCATTTATCGAAATGATCATCCAGCAGCTCGAGGGACCTCTCGTCACGCAGATTTCCCAGCGCCTCGGCGTCGATCCGCAAAAAGCGACGCAGTTGGTTGCGATCGCCATCCCGATCCTCATTTCCGTTCTCACTCATCAGAAGGGAAATCTGGGTACGAATCAGACTTCGGTCACGCAGGGCATCAGCGAGGCGGCGGGAATTTCGCCGCAGCAGGCGCAGCAGCTGGTCTCGATCGTCGCGCCAGCGCTCAAGGGAAAGCTCGGCGAGCATCCGGAAGGGACCGTGCAACAAGCCGCGAGCGAGCACACGAAGCAAATCGCTCC
>JALYZI010000142.1 GCA_030948915.1 Acidobacteriota bacterium | reverse complement strand
CGTCGTCGATCGTGAGCGCGACCATCTTCGGCTGGTAGCCGCTCCGCGTGATCACGTAGGACTTCGGGAACGTGTGGTACGACTCGTCGAGGATCAGCCCGGTGCGTTGATCGATCTCCAGCGAACGCGATCCGGCCGTCGGATTCGAGTAGACGCGAGCGATTTCGCCTTCGCCTTCGAAGTCCACGTCGTACGGAAAACTGACCTTCTGCAGCGCGCGCATGTCGGGCGGGCGGGTGAGGGTGTGCCGGTCGAGGAACTCCCACATCGAAGGATCGGTGGAGCCGAGGACCCAGACCGCGACGCCGTGGACACCTTTGTTCCGCGCGAGGACCCACTGGTTGGCCGCCGTTACGGCGTCGAGAAACCATACGACGTGATGTGTGCCGGCATCGTCGTCGTATTCGAAAGTGGGATTGAGGTTCTTGTCGTCGAAGTCGACGATCTGTTCCGGCGTCTCGCCGTCGCGGTATTTCTCGGCGGTGATGAGCGCGGACTGGTAGTTCATCGAATCGGCCCAGTCGCGGCCATCGGCCCAGTCGTACGCGTAGTTGGCGAGGCCGAGGACGAGTTTGTCGGAGGGGATTTCGCGGACGGCGCGATCGAGGACCGCGCGATACCAATTGATGGATGCGATCGGGCCCGGCGTCTTCGTCCCCGCGCCATGTTCGTCGTACGCCATGACGACGACGAAGTCGCAGATCGATGACACTTCACGCCAATCCATGCTGCGGCCCGCTTCGAGGTCGACGCTCACGGCAAGGTGGTACTGGCCGAATAACGTTTTCATCCGCCGCAGGAATGGAAGATAGAGCGCGTAGTCCGCGTCCGGGATGTTCTCGAGGTCGACGTTGATGCCCTGAAAGCGATTCATGAGGACCCATCGACGCAGATCGAGGATGCGATCCGTCTGGATCTTCGTGTCGGTCAGCAGGATGTGCACGCGCTTCGGGTCGAAGTCGCTCATCTGCGCGTTGCTGAACACCGGCATGATGTTGAGATTGTTTTCACGCGCGATCTTCAACACATCAATGTTGTGAGGAACCATCGCCGGATCCCAATCGTGAAAATCGAGACCCCTGGCGTCTTCCTGCAGATGGACCCATGACGGCATCAGATGCGTCATGTGGCTCGCGTTCGCCTGGAGCGAGTGCAGTCCGGTTTCCAGCCACGGCGCGTAGAACGCCGCCACGATGTTGTTGCCTTTGATCGGCGGTTTCGCAGACCGGACCAGAGAGATTTGATTGTCGTGTTGGATCTGGTCGAGAAGCTTCTTGCGCTCCTGCTTCGCCGCGAACAACTGCAGACGCGTCTGGTGGGGCGGCAGATGTATTCCGCGTCGGATCGACTGCCGCAGACGCGTCGTGATTCCAGGCAGGCCGGGGAGATCCACGCCCCGGAGGCTGAACGTGAAGAGCGCAACCGTCAGGACGGCAAAAGCCGCCCCCGACGCGCTCGCGATTTTCAGATAGCGCCAGCGGCGAAGTGTCGGATCGTAAAAAATCGCCTCTTGCTGCATTACCTTCACAACCACTCTTGGAAACGCAGCGCACGGCCGCCGCATTCTGCGGACGTTACCCGGCAAACAACCCGACGTCGGAGCAGGTCAGCAACAAGGGCACGGTTGGGGATCCTGGCAAATCTCCACGCCCAGCACGACCTTACACCAATAACAGTAACACCGCGCGTACCGGCATTCCTCGCTGTCCAGTGGAATTCTCTGACTCGTATCGTCGATAACTGCATTGAGTACGTACGCGATGTCGTACAACCAGTCATTCGACCGAATACGTCCTCCCTGCTTACCAATGGCAGCGGCTCTCGAGCGGAGGAATGTCGTCACTTCGTCAGCTGTGGCTGACCCCACGGGGACGAGTTGCTCGACACCGGAGGTGGTCCTCGGCGCCATCACGAAAACCTCTTGAGCCTGCCAGCAATCCGAAAACGGTACGACGACCGTCATCACGTCAGTTGTCAACAAACTCTTTGTTCCGTCGGCACTTCGGCGGTCGATGAGAAATGCGACCGGTCGGGTAAAGGCATTCCCTGACTTGTCGATGTAGACCGCGTAGCCGAATTTCGAGAATTCCTCAAACGGCTTGGCCTCCAACTCTGATGGCAACGGTGGCATTTGCCCGAGGATCTCATGCGATCGCGAGGAAAGCTCGAAGCGGATCATCAAAGTGGATGTCGCCGGCGTTGGTATCGGCGCTGCGGCTGCATACAGGCATGAAAACGAAATTAGGAAAACGAAAAAGAGCTATTCGTCTCATTCGAGCCTCCGGAGGGGTTCATCAATTTACACTCGCGCGGCCGCGTCCGCAAGAGGGAATTGTCCGCAACCCAGCACCCCTTCCCACGTAGACACCTAAGCCAATGGAAGCTCCTGCCATTGAAGTCCAGGGTCTGCGCAAGGTTTATCGCACCTCGATAAGGCGCGGGCGGCTGACCGCGCTCGACGGCATCGATCTTTCGGTTCCGTACGGGCAGATGTTCGGCCTGCTCGGTCCGAACGGCGCCGGCAAAACCACCACCGTCAAAATCCTCCTCGGCCTCACACGCGCGACGGCCGGCAGCGCGCGGGTCGCCGGTTTGCCTGTCTCCGACCCGGAAAGCCGCCGCCGCGTCGGCTATTTACCGGAGGGCCACAAGATTCCGGGATACCTGACCGCGCGGCAGACGCTGTCGATCTTCGGACGCATGTCGGGCCTCGACTCCGCGACGATCAAGCGTCGCAGCATCGAGCTGCTCGAAAAGCTCAACATCGCGCAGTGGCTGGACGTCCGTGTCAAGAAATTCTCCAAAGGAATGACGCAGCGTCTCGGTCTGGCGACGGCGCTGATCCATTCGCCGAACATTCTCCTGCTCGATGAGCCCACGGATGGTGTCGATCCGGTCGGCCGGCGCGAGATTCGCGACCTTCTTCGCGACGAAGCGAAAAACGGCACGGCCGTCCTCGTGAACTCACATCTGCTGTCGGAGAT
>JALYZI010000141.1 GCA_030948915.1 Acidobacteriota bacterium | reverse complement strand
CACGTACGCTTCGCTGAAAATGCGTATCGCAGAGTGGGGTTGGTGACCACGTCCGGTGGCGCGGTCGCCATCGCATCCCAGCTCCTTGAATAAACGACGGTCGCGAGGGCAACACCGTTCGGCACGGGCGTTGCCGTCAATTTCACCGAGTAAGTCGGCCCTCGGTTACGCAAGCCGACAGGAAGATTCTTGACCTGTGAGTACCCAAACGCCGCAAAACAGATCATTGAAACTGTGAACACAAAGCAGGAACGAAGCGATCGATTCATAAAGTCTCCTTATGCGGTTGTGTGGGTTCGGGCGTGACAGCCAATGCGGCTGAGACGAAGGCCGTGAGCAGCACCACACAATAGAGTGAGAGTCTTTTCACGATGTCGTCCTATCTGTTCGGCGCGAGGCGCAGCGGAAAGCGTTCGCCGGCTTTGAGCGTGACGAAGTTCGTCGCGAAATCCGCGTTAATGGCATCGCCGACTTTGAGCGAGCGGAGCAGAGTTGCGTTCGTAACGGTGAATTCGAAGACTCGTGCACCGTCTGGAGGTTGGTGTGGCGCAGCCTTGACGATGCCCGTCTTGAGGTCAATGGATCTGATGCCACAACACGGGGAGAAAGGCGCCAGGCGCAGCGGGATCCGCTCCTCCGCTTTCAACGTGACGATGTTCTTGGCGAAATCAGCGTTGATGGCGTCGCCGACCTTGAGCGAGCGGAGCAGAGTTGCGTTCGTAACCGTGAATTCGAACACCTTGGAGCTTCGCGTATCGACAGCCTTCACTACGCCAGTCCTGAGATCGATGGACTTGATTCCACAACACGGTTCCCCCGCGAAAGCGGCGGCGGAGCAGAGAAGCATGAGGAATGGGATTACCAGTCGTTTCATCTGAGATCCTTTCGTTTGTTTACTGCACGGGTTTGAGTGGGACACATGTCGCGCGGCCCGATGGCAGTGCGACGATCACTTGTTTCTGAGTTCCGGCGCGCCCGCGATCCCAGAAGCGGGTGGATGCGCGAACGGTGTACTGCTGTTCCGCCGAACTGCTCGGACGCAGCTCGAACCGCAATGCGCGCATGGACTCCCCGGGGGCGATCGGCGTCACGAAGTTCGTCGTCGCGCGGCACAGCGTCTTTCCGTTCCACTCCACATCGAGGATTGCGTCGAAGTTATCGGCGCTGACTGCCGTGCCGCGATTTCCGACGATGACGTCGACGGTCTGCGCGCCCGACGCCTGCGCCACACTCGCCTCAATCTCGATATAGAGATCGATTCGCGCTGTGCGCGGAGCCCCTGAAGCGATCAGGGAGAAGAGGGTTAGAAGTGCGATACAATCGGGCCTCATTCGCTCCAGCAAGGTGGTGCTCCTGAGCCACCGGTGCCTTCAAAGAACCCTCAAAAGCCTCTCAAAAAACATGAGCGCCCAGCTCTTTGGTCCATTCCGGTTCGAAACCGGCGAGCGGCTGCTGTTTCGCGGATCGGTCCCGATTCCACTCACGCCGAAGGCGGCTGAGACGCTGTACGAGCTCCTCCGCCAGCATGGGACGCTCATCGAGAAAACCGAATTAATGCGGCTGCTGTGGCCGGGTACCTTTGTAGAGGAAGCGACGCTTTCGCAGAACATCTTCACCCTTCGAAAGGTTCTGGGCGATGACGGGCATCAGTACATCGAGACTGTGCCGCGGCGCGGGTTTCGTTTCATCGCTGAAGTTACGGAAACGGTGGCCGCGCGTCCGTCGCGTCGTCGCATTTCCGTCGCCGCCGCGGTCATTGTTGCCCTTGTTGTCGCAGCCGTGATTACGCGGATGTCATGGACGCGCGAGCATCCGGCGCCGAGTCACGTCCCCAGCATCGCCGTCTTGCCGTTTCGTCCGATGGAAGGCAACCAGGACAAATACCTTGGCGTGGCGATGGCCGACGCGCTCATCTCGCGACTCAGCAACATCCGCGGAGTCATGGTTCGCCCCACCAGCGCAGTGCGCAAGTTCACGGCTCTTGCGGATCCGGTTGCGGCCGGCCGTGAGTTGAGCGTCGATGCCGTGGTTGAAGGAACGATTCAGCGCGACGGCGATCGCATCCGCGTGAACGTGCAACTGGTCGACATCCTCCACGATTCGCCGAAGTGGTCCGAGGCATTCGACATCACGGACGCCGACGTCTTTTCGGTTCAGGATCAGATCAGCCAGAGAGTGGCCGCCGCGCTGCTCGTGAATCTGAACGGCCCGCCGGCTCGCTACACCGAGAATCCTGACGCACAGCGCGACTACGTCCGCGGCCGCTACTTCTGGAACAAGCGCACCGCGGAAGGGTATATGCGCGCCATCGACAGTTTCCAGAGTGCTATCCGCAAGGATCCTTCTTATGCGCTCGCCTACGACGGGCTTGCCGATTCATATGCGCTGCTCGGATCTATGACCAACCGTTTCGTCCCGCGTCGCGTCGCGCTTCCCAGAGCTGTGGCCGCCGTTCACCGCGCGTTGCAGATCGACGAGAACCTCGCCGAGGCGCATGCGTCACTCGGTTTCATCAAGATGCACGATCAATGGGACTGGAAAGGCGGCGAACGTGAATTCCAGCGCGCCATCGAGCTCAACCCCGGTTATGCCACCGCCCATCACTGGTACGCATACGAGCTCGTCGGACTGAGACGTTTCGACGAAGCGATTCGAGAAATTCGCGAAGCGCAAAAGGCCGATCCGGTCTCCATCATCATCAATGCCGACGTGGCGGAGATCCTCTTCTTCTCACGCCGCTATCAGGAAGCCATTGTGCAATGCCAGCGCACGATTGATCTCGACCCGAATTTCGCGCTCGCGTACTGGATACTCGCGCGTGCGTATCGCTTCAACGGTCAGTACGCGGACGCGGCAGCAGCAGCGCAGAAGGCGCTGGAGATGGATCCCGATCGCATCGAGCTGCTGATCGAGCTCGCGTCGAGTTATCGAAGCGACGGCCGGTTCGCCGAGGCAGACAAGGCGATCGACGAATGGAAAAAGCAGGTGGCAGGCCGCTACGACGCCTTCTTTAACGACACCAACGCAGCACTGTTCATCGGAAACCGCGATCAGGTGTTCATCAGCCTCGAACGCCAGTATGCCGAGAATTCCGGATCGCTGATCCTATTGAATGTGGAGCCTGATTACGCCGCTCTACGCAACGATCCACGCTTCAAGAGTCTCGTGCAGCGGTTGGGTCTCGATGGCACACGCCAGCCGATCCCCGTTCGGTGAAGAGAGGTGAGCCGGCCAGGGTGAGAGCATCAATGAAATCTGCACGGGGACACAATGAACCCATCCTCACATTTTCCTTGCGCTGTTCGCGCGGAGCCGCTAATAAGGCCCCATGCCTTTTTCTGCATTCGGACTTCACCCAGATCTCGTGCGCGGGATCAAAGAGTTGGGCTTCACGCGACCGACGCCGATTCAAGTGGACGCAATCCCGCCGGCGATGGCCGGAAAGGACGTTCTTGCGGCGGCGGTGACGGGAAGCGGAAAGACCGCCGCCTTCGTGCTGCCGATCCTCCATCGCCTGATCGGAAAGAAGCGCGGCACAACCCGCGCGCTCATCCTGACGCCGACGCGCGAGCTGGCAGCGCAGATCGACGAGCACCTGCGCGATCTCGCCGTCCACACGCCGATCTCGGGGGCCGCGATCTACGGCGGAGTCGGCATGGGTCCGCAGGAACATGCGTTCCGCACCGGCGTCGACGTGCTGGTGGCGACGCCGGGACGCCTGCTCGATCACTTTCAATATGGATACGCACGGCTCGATGGGCTGGAGATCCTCGTGCTCGACGAAGCGGATCGCATGCTCGACATGGGCTTCCTCCCCGACATCCGCCGCGTGCTGAAACATCTGCCGGCGAAGCGCCAGACGTTGTTCTTCTCGGCGACCTTGCCGGCGCCGATCGTTCAGCTCTCGCGGGAGATGTTGAAGAACCCCGCGATGATCGCCATCGAACGCAAGGCGGCGCCGGCGATCGGCATCGCGCAATCGGTTTTCCCGGCGCCGCAGGACTTGAAGCTTCCGCTCCTGCAGACGCTGCTCGATCGCGGCGAGATCCAGAACGCAATCGTCTTCACGCGCACGAAACATCGCGCCAACCGCGTCTACGAGCAACTCGAGAAGCGGAGAGTGAAGGTCGCGAGGATCCACGGCAATCGCAGCCAGGCGCAACGGACGGACGCGCTGCAGGGATTCAAGTCCGGCAAGTATCGGATCCTGGTGGCGACGGACATCGCCGCGCGCGGAATCGACGTCGAGGCACTTTCGCACGTCGTGAACTTCGATGTGCCGAACGTGCCGGATGACTACATTCATCGCGTCGGTCGCACCGCGCGCGCCGAGTTGACCGGCGACGCGATCACATTCGTCGCACCGGAAGAGGAGAATGATCTGCGCGCCATCGAACGCGCGATCGGCAAACGTCTGCCTCGAGTCACCGTCCCCGATTTCGATTACAAACAACGGCCGGCGGAACGGCTCGAGATTCCAATCCACGAGCGCATCGCGGCCATTCGCGCGAGGAAGGCCGAGGATCGCGCGCGCGCGAAGGCGAAACTCGAGAGGCGGGCGGTCGCGCAGTCGGCTCCGTCGAAAGCAGCAGCGCCACCTCGCGGAAATCGATCACACCGCGGGCGGCGCCGGCCACCTCGCGGCCGGTGAGAAGCCGAGGCCGAGGCGCTGGTTGGCGCCCCGGCGTCGGTTGAAGTGTTAGTCGTTGTCAAGGCCTTCGTTCTGCTCGCCATCGTCAGCCGCAACCGCAAGCACGGAAGCCCCGCTGACAGGCGGATGACACCTTCGTCATTTTCGACGGTGGTGGTGGCACGACTACCGCAAGCACGCCGCGACGACTGATTCCTCTCATCTATTGATGCGCCAACCGTGACGGAGGGTAATTATGGCCACGCGCAATTTGAGGTCCTTCCCGGTCCTTGTGGCAATCGCGTTATTTATTTCGGTCACAAATCCAGACGCCCGCGCGCAATCGAAACCCACATTCGGACAGCCGACGATCAGCGGGATCCAGGGCGTGGGCTTCGAGCAGGATCTTCGGCTTGACCCCACAAATTCGAATCGTATCTACACCAGCGTCCCGGGTGCGCTGTCGTCAGACACGAGCTGGATCTGGCACTCCGAGGATGGAGGTCGGACGTTCAAGTGGGTGACGGCGGGGACCGCCAAGGAAGGAAAACCTACAACCTGCGGCGGGGGAGGCGACACCGAGCTTGCTGTCGACTCAGCCGGCAACCTCTATTTCAACGATCTGACTCTCGCGAACTTCAGCACCGCCCGCTCCGGCAATCACGGTGTGAGCTTCACCAATGGCGCCGGCGCAGACTGCAGCAACATTGCGGTCCCTGACGTGGCGGTGGATCGCCAGTGGTATGCCGTGGATGGCGATCCGACGAATGGCGGCAACATCTATTTAGTCAATGACGAGATCGGGCCGGGAGCGCCCATGTGTCCGGTCTCGGGCGCCGGGAACAACGCGCTGGTGATGTATCGGTCCCCGGTCGTTGCCGGTTCATCGACTGCCGGCGTGCAGTTCGGTCCGGGAAACAAAGTCAGCGCGCTGCTCAGTTGCTTCGAAGGAATCATGGGTAACAACGAAGTGAGTCCGGTCGCAACACGGACCGGCCAGATCGTCGGTGGTCAACCGACGACTTTGTTTGCGCCCGTGAAACACATCTACGTGATCCACGATGACGCGACGTTGAGCAAGATCCTGATCGGACGCTGCTTCCCGGTTGCCTTCGGCCTACCGGTGCCGAACGTCAGCGACCCGAGCGGACTCAATTGCGTCGACCTCCCGGTCGCCGATCTCGGAACTCCCGACACTGTCAGGACTGGCGGCAACTTCCCGACAATGACGATCGACATGAACGGCAATCTCTACGCCGTGTGGGAGCAGGCGCCGGTGGACGCCGCCGGGAAGATCGGAAACACATCGCTCAAGTACTCCTGGTCGACCGATGAAGGAAATCACTGGTCGACTCCGGTCACCATCCCGACGCCCGGCCTCCTCAACAATGTTTTCGCTTGGCCGGCGTCCGGCGATGACGGCCGCGTCGACATCGCTTTTTACGGCACGAGCGCAGCGGTGAATTCTTCGAGCGGGTGCGCGACTGGCGGTCCCGATTCTGTCGACGGCACGTGGAGTCTCTACATGGTGCAGACTCTGAACGGCCATGCAGCTTCACCGACGTTCACGGCGCCGATCCTCGCCAGCGAGCACTACATCCACAAAGGCAGCATCCAGACCGTCCTCGGCGGCCAATGCGGCGACCGCACCCTCGGCGACTTTCTCCAGGTGCGCGTGGGAAGCAGAGGTGAGGCTCACATCGCGTATGCCGATTCGAACAACGCCAACGAGTCGTCTGCTCCTCACGGCATGTACGTGAAACAGAATGGCGGCATCGGACTCTTTGTGCGCAGCTCGCCCGTCGGCGGCGATCCGATCATGCTCAATGCCGCGGGTGATCCGTCCGGCGATGCGAAGCGCGAGACCGACACACTCACCAGCGCCAACATACCGAACCTCGACATCCTTCAGTCGAGCTTCTCGCAGCCTGCGCCCGCAGACTGCCATCCGGCAGGAACGCCGTGCTATCGCGTGAAAATGACCGTCAACAATCTAAGCCTGACGCCGCCCGCTCCCGATCTCTTCGCGGTGTGGCTGACGCAGTGGCTCGTGCCGGCCGCGACCGGCTGCACCTCGACCGTTCCGGCCGGCGACTGCAGAAACGGCGGAAAGAATCCGTTCGTCTATTTCAAGTCAGATGGAACATGCTGGTCAGGCCAGAACGCGGTGACGCGCAATGGCGGCGGCGTGACGCTGACGTATCCGGGCGAAAAGCAGATCACTGCCACCGGCGCTTGCTCGTTCACTCTCGGATCATTCGGCACGATCTCCATCGACGTTCCGATCGCCGACGTGAGTCTCGCCAGCGGCACCGCGCCGCTTTCGAACAGGCTGTTTAGCGTTACCGCAAGCACCATGACGCTGGTGGATCCGCCGGAAACTCCAGTGCTCTCAGGCACACTGATAGTGCCCGGCGCAACGACGGTGACAGTCCGCCGCCTCGGTGGTTCGCATTTCGATCTGATCGACGTCGTCCGCGCTTACGACTTTGTGCCCGGCGCTGGTGGCGGCAGTGGTGGCTGTCGTGGTTCGGATGGTGACGGCGACGTCGCCGGCAACAACGGCGGGAAGGCGCACTTCCACTTCCATCACGACGAGTGCGGTCAAAAGCCGGAGAGCGAAGACTTCACTGATTCCGGTTCCGGAACCGATTTCCATTCCACGCAGGTGACGTCAGTCGCTTATGACGACGTCGCGCACACCATCACGCTCGCGGGAGTGGGCACGAACAATGGCGTACCGGTGGCGTTCACCATCGTCGGCGTGGACAGCGCTCTGCTGCCCCCGGGGACTTTCACGATCACACTGAGCGATGGCTACACCAACGCGGGCACGCTACTGACCGGAAGCATCACGATCCGTTAGAACTGCGATAGGGAGGCCGGCGCGGTCGCGCAGGCCTTCTTCGCGCGCTAAACGATCGCGCTATGCTCTGTCGTCCGTGCGCGGCAAGAGCGACATCGCGAGCATTCGTCTCCGCAGTCAGGGCATCGCCGATCCGCGGTTCACTTCACCGCAGGCTGTCGTCTCATGGTTCGGAGCGATACAGGCGCAGGATTACCTCTCCTCGACGAGTGGGCGCCGCGATCTGCAAGTCTCAAAGGCGACGAAGCCCTTCATGAGCTCGCGAGGCGGTACTTCGCGAGTCACGGTCCCGCGACCGTTGCCGACTTTGCCTGGTGGTCGGGGCTGCCCGCCGTCGAGGCCAAACGCGCGTGCAGAGATGGCGGGAGCGAATCGAAAGCGGAAAGGAGCCGCCATACCCACTCCTTCAGCGTGGATGCTTCCTGCGTTCGACGAATACCTCGTCGGCTACAAGGATCGAAGCGCCGTCATCGATCCCGCATACGTGAAGCGCGTCAATGCCGGTGGCGGAATCCTCAATCCGACGATCGTCGTCGACGGCGAAGTGATCGGGACGTGGAAGCGGATCATGCAGAGGGACGGCGTGGCGATCACACGAAGTCTCTTCCGGCCGCTCAGGAAACGCGAGGAGCGGATCGTGAGCGATGCCGAAGAGCGTTATGCAAACTTCGTGGGTCTCTGCTTGTGTTGACAAGGCGCGAGATCCGAGGGACCCTCGGCGGCGTGAGAGTCTGAGGCGCGCTGAGTGTGGGGTCGGCTGTTTCGCCGTCGCGGGACGACGGATAAGCAGCGATGGCAACCCCATGGCCCGCAACGTCTTCGATTCTGGCGTGTTACGATCCGTCCAATCGCGAGCCCTTCGCCCGTTATCCGTCGCCGCGAGATATTCGAGGGAGGAGCGGGCGGGGCTCAATTACAAGTT